>JAYUSR010000209.1:0-10755 GCA_043755575.1 Synechococcales cyanobacterium | reverse complement strand
TGACACCAGGCGACAAATTTATTCCGATGAGCAACGAAGACATTGCCCAACATGCCCTCCGGCAAGTGCGGGAGCTGTTTCCCTCGGCGCAAGATTTGAATATGACTTGGTACAGCGTAGTTAAGTTGGCTCAGTCGCTGTACCGGGAAAAACCCGGAATGGATCCCTTTCGGCCAACGCAAGCTACTCCAATTAGTAACTTCTTCTTGGCGGGCAGCTATACGGCTCAAGATTATATTGATAGCATGGAGGGAGCCACGCTTTCTGGACAGCAAGCAGCAGCGGCGATTTTAGCCACTGCCGATCGATTGCAACCAGCCTTGGTTAGTTAAATCTGCAACTAGCTGTTTACTTCTTTTTATCCCCTTAAATCTTTAAAATATGTCTGAATGGATTGAGCATACTGTCCAAGTTGAACTAGAAGTTCCGATCGATCATGTCTGGAATCTGTGGTCAGATCTCGAACTAATGCCCACCTGGATGAAGTGGATCGAATCAGTGAAAATTTTAGAGGATAATCCGGAGCTATCCCGCTGGAAGTTAGCTACCAACACCCTAGAATTCACCTGGCTGTCGAGAATCCTCAAAACTACTACCCACCAAATTATTCAGTGGGAATCGGTAGATGGCTTGCCCAATCGTGGTGCTATTCGCTTTTATGAACGAGATACTAGTAGTATTGTAAAGCTGACCGTTGGCTACTCTGTGCCTGGGTTTTTGGCATTGCTCATGGACAATGCCTTCATTCGCAAAGCTGTAGAATCTACTCTGCAAGCAGATTTAGACCGGTTTAAAACCTATGCTCTGAGTAGTAAGCCTCAACCGTGATTATTAGAATGGATAACCTTTGCTATAGTCTGATAGTGTCTATGGCAAAGTTTACGCATCTCCTTTCCTTTAAATATGAAATATAAATCACTATCGCTAGCCATTGTTACGTTGTTTTGGGGCACCCAGCAGTCCATGCTCCTAGCGGCCAGTCCCCGCTCTGTGGAAACCGTAACTTGTG
The DNA here is from genome assembly GCA_043755575.1 of Synechococcales cyanobacterium. Classification (GTDB taxonomy): domain Bacteria; phylum Cyanobacteriota; class Cyanobacteriia; order Cyanobacteriales; family Chamaesiphonaceae; genus JAAFHZ01. Next base: position 9,746 of record JAYUSR010000209.1, on the reverse strand, counting down.
ATGTTTTGGTAGCTGGTGGTGGTTTAAGTGGGACAGCCACAGCCTATGAGGCATTGCTAGCCGGGAAAACAGTCTGTATGACCGAAATTACCGATTGGGTGGGGGGTCAAGTCTCAGCCCAAGGTACATCGGCTTTAGATGAACGTCCAACCCAGCGCAAAAAAGGATTTTTCCCCAGAGGCTATAAGGAATTTCGCCAGAGCATCAAGGATTATTATGGCAAGCTCAATCCCGGCGACTGTTGGGTGAGTGAGTCGTGTTTTATGCCCGCCGATGGCCATCAAATTTTGACTAAAATGCTGGCAACAGCTGCCAGCAAAGGCCAAGGTAAATTAAAGTGGTTCCCGAATACCGTTATTAAAGACCTGAAGGTGGTGCTAAAAGGCCAAAGTCAGCAGATTGGGTCAGCGATTGCTATTCAGCACAGTCCCCAAGCAGGAACGCCTCCACTCAACACCAAACCGCTTTCTCAGACAATTACTGATGCTTATAATTACGAAGATTCAGCCCAGTTTCGGAAAAAAGTTATTCAATTTGTGCCCGCTAAAAGTAACCGAAAAGCTGCCGATTGGTACGTAGTAGAAGCCACTGAAACTGGTGAATTAATTGGCTTGGCAGATGTCCCCTATCGCTTAGGTCTGGATCCGCAGAGTTACGCCGAACCTTCCTCTCCGAGCAAAGTCAATGATACCTATTGCACCCAGGGTTTTACCTATCCTTTTGCAATGGAAACTACCGATTTGCCTCAGAAACAGGTGGAACCCAGTTTTTACAAAAAGTATGAGCCGTATTATAGCTATGAAAAACAAAAGTTAGCGGACTTTGGCTTGGTTTATAGTTATCGCCGAATCAAGGGTGGCGGCAAGGTACAGAAAGCCAAGATGGGCAGCATCGAATATACGGTGCCAGCTACCGGCGATATTTCGATGCAGAACTGGACTTGGGGTAATGACTATCGCCCTGGCAGTGCTCAGGACAATTTGATTTTAGATAAAGCGCAGTTACAAGCCAGCAATCAGTTGCAGCCAGGTGGTTGGCTGGGCGGTTTGCGGCCGGAGACGCTCCAAAAAGGGGAAGAAATTGCCCAAGGTTTCTACTATTGGTTAGCGACGGGTACTACCGATAGTCACGCCCAGGCTGATCCCCTAGCGCTAGGCAGTTGGCGGAAAAGCACTAGCCTCAATCAGCGCTATTTGAAAGGGTTGCAATCACCGATGGGTACAGCGCACGGCCTGTCAAAATATCCTTACATCCGCGAAGGGCGGAGGATTATTGGGCGACCTAGTTTTGGTTACAGTGCCGGTTTTTCTGTTAACGAAGTGGATATTTCCCGCAATGATCTCTGGACACCAGAACGGCTGGCCAAGTTGTCGGCATCCGATCGACGGTTACTGGGTGCCACACTAGCTGGTTTTGAAGGACTAGATCGAATCATTGCCAAAGATACCCCGGCCAAGCTAAATCAACGGCAACGGGCAACGGTCTACGCCGATTCAGTGGGTATCGGGCACTATGCGATCGACTTCCACCCTTGTATGCAAAACAGTCCGGTGGAGATGATTAAGAATCAGGAACGAGCTGGTGGCCGGAATGGTGAGGGGCAAGCTTATCCTTTCCAGGTGCCGCTACGAGCGATGATTCCGCAAAAAATCGATAATATGTTGGTGGCGGGTAAGAGCATTGCTACTAGTCATGTGGCGGCAGCGGCTTACCGGGTGCATTCTTTTGAGTGGTCGGTGGGTGCAGCGGCGGGTACGACAGCGGTTTTTGCTTTGGAAAAAGGTATGATGCCTTATGAATTGGTGCAGGATTTGCCGAAACCAGCACCGCAGTTGCAAGAGCTGCGGAAGCGCTTAGAGTCGCAGGATAATCCGACGATGTTTCCAGGAACTTCTATTTTTAATAACAACTGGAAGGACTGGAAGTAAACAAAAAAGTTGTGGTGACAGTTGGCAGTTGATCGATACGTCTATTTTAATCGACTTGGCTTGACAGATAGCGATACCAGTCTGTTGCGATCGATACATCGGTAAAAGGAATACTGACCTTGGAATTGGTTTTGAGGAATAGATCGATCGCAATGGACTTGCCGCGTTCTGGAATATTCGGGTCATCTAGCCTAAAAGATTGATTATCAATACATAGCTTGATTTCCCGTACATTAGATATTTGAACAGATTGCAGATCGATTGGCTCTTTCCGGGTGGGCTTGCCCCAAGTCAGCTGATCATCTTTCTGGCCAAGCGCCGCATAAACATCATATTTATAGCGATCGAACTGTCCTGCCCAGCGCTCATATGCCTGCAATTTTTGATACTCATTCCAGCCTGCCCAAGCCAACCAGAAGAAGGCTACGAGTAGCGGCAGCCACATTAATCCACGTTGCATCAATATCTCCAGTTAAGAATTAGCCCACCTTTCTAAGCTACATCTATTTAGCTTTCCGAGCCTGGTTCTGTGGCAAATATAATATCTTCGTAAACTTGTTCGATGGAAACAGTCAATTTAATGCTGGTCAGCTCCACCATATCACCTGGATCATAGTCAATAATCCGCCAGTTATCGTCACCAGTTTTGCGAAATAGTTCGATGGCCATCGTCTCCGCATCAACCAAAACATACTCTTGCAGGCTCGGATTACGCCGATAAAGCTTGAACTTATTACCTCGATCGTAAGCTTCAGTAGAGAGAGAAAGCACTTCGACAATCAGACAAGGATAAGTGATGTATTGAGCAGTGGTCTTATCTCTTTGGTCACAAGTAACACTCACATCGGGGTAAACATAATCAGACGATGACAAAATATTTACTCGGGCATCAGAGTTAAGTGTTCTACAGCCACTGCCACGCAGATGGCTTTTAAGCAAAGAGCCAAAGTTCAATGCAATTTCACTATGATTTATTGTGCCACCGCTCATTGCATAGACTTCACCATCGATGTACTCATGGCGAACTTGTTGCTGTTCTTCCCAAGCAAAGTATTCTGCGGGGGTGAATCTAGGAAAATGTTCTGGAGCAGCAATCATGTTAAAACCTCTAAAGCAATGAACTGACTGGTTTTCGACTTACATATTATATCACCGGTCTGATTTTGATCTGAATCCATGAATTATGGATGCATTTGCAACACTAAGAGAGAGAAAGCCTAATTTTTTGATTAACTTGCTGTGCATTATGGGCATACTATCGGCAATGGCTTTGCAATCACGAGATAAATCCAATTAAATAAGAGGAAAATGTTATGACTATTGAGTTACACAACTTTTTTTGGGAAGAAGAACGTTTGGTGCAGGTAGAATCTCAGCCTCACCATATTACTGGAGTCCTTGCGACCATTCAAGATACTTTTGATAATTCGGATTGCGAATGGGAAGACATCTATTCAGCCTACTATGAGTGCGAGGAAGACGGGACAGTCACTTTTTACGAGGGAGAAAGTGCTGAAGCCGGTAATCCAGGAATCTGGACTTACGTTGTTTATGAATGTGTTATTGGAGAAGAAGATGTCGTGACGAACTTGGATATCAATACTCTCGCTCCATTACTACAACTACGAAAAATTTCTGGTATTTAGCATTGTAATTTTCACCATTATAGCAACAATTCTAGTTAGAGAAGATGCAAGTAAAATCAGTGAATAGACATGTCACTTTTTAGTCGGCTTTTAAATCTTAATACTGGCAGTATTCCGTTAGAAGATTTCTTCACAGAATTAGTTGCTTATCTTTTCAGTACTGATCAAAAAATTCTCTATGATTGGCTCAAGGAAATAAATTTACTAGATACAAATACTTGTTTTGATGCTCATATCTCAACACAAAGAGAGTTTAAGCCTCTGGAAGGTCATGGTTCAGCTAGTCGTCCTGATATCTCAATTGAGTTAGTAGATATCAACAATCGTAGTGTCATCTTTATTGAGAGTAAAGTTGGTTCTCAGGAAGGCTGTAAACAACTCTCCAGATATGCTGAGATTTTGGATGAACTTCCAGGCTTCCAGCATAAAATTCTTTTGTATATTACTCGTGGTTTTGATCCAAAAGATAAAAAAGTTGTTTTTAATAATATTCCTGAATCCACTGTTCAATTTAAGCAATTTCGGTGGCACCAATTTTATCGGTTTCTACAACTTCGGACAGACACAATGCTTGTTCGAGAAATCATCACATTTATGGATAAATATCGGATGGCACACAATAATCAGTTTTCTTCTGTTGACGTAATTGCATTAGCAAATTTCACGAAATCACTGAACCTCATGGAGGAGACAATGTGGGGAGAAGTAAGTCAGCAATTTGGGAAAGTTCTAGGAACAGTTAGAAACAAATTAACAGCTCTTACACAGCTACAAGGGCATGGGCGATATTTGATGACTTCTTTCATGCCAACTGGATGGTGGTGTGGCCTAGGTTTTACTCTAAAGACATCTAGCCTAACTGATTATCCGACGGTATGTCTTATTCTTGAAGTAAATCCGACTTCATCGCGGCGAGCAGAAATTATTGAGGCTATGAAAGATATTTGCAAACAATACGGATGGAAAGGTTATGAGCTGGATACTGCCAACAGCTGGGCAAAAATAGTTCGCGAGAAAAGTTTGCAAAATTTTCTTTCTGGAGAAGATCATATTTCAGCTGTCAAAAATTTTTTCCTGCAAGCGATCGATGAGTTAGAGCAGATCAAAAGTCAGTATCCAACACTTCCTTGGAGAGCAACTCAAGATACTGATATAACGACTTGAACAGTTAACAATTGATTTCTGTTGAATAAATAAAAAAAGCCCGCATTTAGCGGGCTTCTTGGTAATTTAAATTCAGACAAACCAGAAATTTAGCGTTTGACTAATTTCTTAGAGAGCTTGCGCAGACGAATAGATTCAGGAGTTACTTCCACCATTTCATCTGGGCCAATGTATTCTAAAGCCCGTTCTAAATTCATATCGATCGGAGCCTGCAACTGCACCAATTCTTCCCCACCCGAAGCCCGGTGGTTAGTGAGCTGCTTGCTCTTACAGATATTCAGCTCCATATCTTGACCCCGGTTGTTTTCACCGATAATCATGCCCTTATAGACCTTAGTCCCAGGCTTGATAAAGAACGTACCGCGATCTTCGGCACCCATCAGCGAATAGTCAGTCGCCACCCCTTCTTCAAAAGAAATCAGGACTCCATTGCGGCGAGCGGTAATGTCGCCACAGACTGGACGATACTCTAAGAAGCTGTGGTTCATGATGCCGTCGCCTCTGGTAGCGCGCATAAAGTCACCCCGAAAACCAATTAAGCCCCGTGCCGGTACCACAAATTCTAAGATCGATCGACCGTTAGAGGCCATCATATTTTGCATTTCGGCTTTGCGCTGACCAAGACGTTCGACGCAACCACCAACGGCTTCTTCCGGCACATCTAAGGCAAGCAACTCGTAAGGCTCACATTTTTGACCGTTAATTTCCCGATAAATTACCTGTGGCTGAGATACTTGGAACTCGTATCCTTCCCGACGCATGGTTTCAATCAGAATGCCCAAGTGCAATTCACCCCGGCCAGAAACAGAAAGTTTGTCAGGTGAATCAGTTTCTTCGACGCGCAAAGCAACGTTGGTGTCTAGTTCTTTGAACAGTCGATCGCGTACTTGGCGAGAAGTAACCAGCTTACCTTCTTGACCCGCAAATGGTGAGTCGTTTACGCAGAAAGTCATTTGCAAAGTGGGTTCATCCACTTTAATCATCGGCAAGGCTAAAGGTTCATCGGGGCAAGCGATCGTCTCTCCAATGTTGGCATCGGCAAACCCAGCTACGGCGATAATATTGCCCGCACTAGCCGATGGAATATCAATCCGCTTCAAGCCTTCAAAGCCCATCAGCTTACTGATTTTACCCTTAAGAACCGAGCCGTCTTCCCGTAGCAAGGAAGCCTGCTGACCCATTTTGATAGTACCGTTATGCACCTTGCCAATCACGATCCGACCTAAGTAGTCGGAGTAGTCGATGGTAGTAACTTGCAGTTGCAGCGGCTTTTCGGAGTCACCAACGGGAGGTGGCACATGGCGCAAGATGGCGTTGAAGAGCGGCTCCATGGTGGTGCTTTCTTCTTCTAGCTTGTCTTTAGCAAAGCCAGAGATGCCGGAAGCAAACAGGTGCGGGAAGTCGCACTGGTCGTCATCGGCACCCAGTTCAACGAATAAATCAAATACTTTATCAACAGCAGCATCCGGTTCTGCCGAAGGTCGATCGATCTTGTTGACTACCACGATCGGACGTAAGCCTTTGGCCAAAGCTTTGGTCAATACAAAGCGGGTCTGCGGCATCGGGCCTTCGTTGGCATCGACGATTAAAATACAGCCATCCACCATGCCCAATACCCGTTCGACTTCGCCCCCAAAGTCGGCGTGTCCAGGAGTATCGATGATGTTAATCAGGGTATCTTTGTAGCGAACAGCGGTGTTCTTAGACAAAATTGTAATACCACGTTCACGCTCGATGTCGTTGGAATCCATCACGCAGGTAGGCACTTCTTCGCCCTCGCGGAAAATTCCAGACTGTTTGAGCAATGCATCAACGAGGGTTGTTTTACCGTGGTCTACGTGGGCGATAATCGCAACGTTACGAATGGGAATCGTCATAAATTAAAGAGAAAGAACTCGCAATATGAATTTTTGTGCTGTCGATCGAAGGATTGTGAACAATCATTTACAATTCTACCTTATGACTTTGGCTTAGGGATTAGCTTTTGGTCAGAGTAAAAGATTTTAGGCTTTTTAATTGGGACTGCAGGAACCCGGATCTGGGGGTTCTGCCCCCCAGTCCCCCCATTGAGGGTGCGACAGCGCCCCCCCTCAAACTCCCCCGCGCAAGGGTTTAAAGTACTTTATCTGAGAGAATCTTAGAATCACACCAATACGTAAGTCAGCCAATTTTAAAAATTATGGATGTTAGCCAAGCCGTTCAAAAACTCTACGATACCTATCCTTTCCCACCAGATCCATTACTGGATGAAATACCGCCGGGATATAACTGGCGCTGGCAGTGGCAAGCTTCCCACAGTTTTTGTATGGGGCAAATGGCCGCTAAGTCGGACGTGCGAATTTTGGATGCGGGTTGTGGCACGGGCGTGAGTACTGAGTATTTGGTACATCTCAATTCCCAGGCTAACGTGGTAGCGATCGATATCAGTGCCGGGACGCTGGCGGTGGCCAAGGAACGCTGTCGGCGATCAGGTGCGGAGCGGGTGGAATTTCACCATATGAGTTTGTTTGATGTCGATCAGCTGCCGGGTCAGTTTGATTTAATCAATTCCGTGGGCGTTTTACACCACACTGCGGATCCGAAAGGCGGCATTCAAGCCCTGGCCAAAAAACTGGCTCCTGGTGGCTTGCTACATATTTTTGTCTACGGCGAAGTGGGACGTTGGGAAATTAGCCTGATGCAAAAAGCGATCGCGATGCTCCAGGGTGACAAAAAAGGTGACTACACTGATGGGGTAGAAGTGGGTCGCGAAATCTTTGCCAATTTACCGGAAACTAATCGGCTGGTAACTCGAGAAAAATCGCGCTGGTCACTAGAAAATCAGCGGGATGAGTGTTTTGCGGATATGTATGTGCATCCCCAAGAAATTGACTACAATGCTGAGACTATTTTTGAGTTGATTGATGCGGCGGGTTTGGAATTCATGGGTTTTTCTAATCCGCAGTTTTGGCAGCTAGACCGGTTGCTGGGTAAAGCGCCGGACTTGATGAAACGGGCGGCGGGCTTGAGTGAAAGGCAGCGTTATCGGTTAATTGAGTTGTTAGATCCAGAAGTTACTCACTATGAATTTTTCTTGGGTAAACCACCGTTAACGAAAGCGGATTGGTCACAGGATCAAAATTTACTAATAGCGACACCAGAGCGACATCCTTGTATGGAAGGTTGGCCGAGTCGTAGTTTCTTTAATTTTGACTATCAAATTGCCCATGTGGATGATGCGGAGTTTGCTTTTTTGACGGCTTGTGATGGGGTGCGATCAGTGCAGGATTTATTAGCAGAGACTGGGATTGATTTAGGTGGCGTTCGATCGCTGCAACAAAAACAGTTGATTATGCTGAAAGCTATCTAGTTTTATTAATGGGTGGGCATAACCCACTCTACTCGTTAGTAGTTATTATGAAAAGCATGTTATTAGTATGAATTACAGACAAGTAAAAGGATTCTGAATTTGCCACGAATCATTTTCTGGAACGTAAACAAAAAAGATTTAACCAGTTTGGTTTGCTCGATTGCCAAATCGAACGATGCTGATGTTGTTGTACTGAATGAGAGTAAAGCTCCAATTGCAGAGCTGCTTCAAGCACTTCAGGTAAATGTTTCACAAGATTTTCATTGTCCAGAATCAACCCCGTTATCTGAGGCAAGATTTCACTGTTTTTGTAAAAATCGTGAACTTGATCTGTCTGAGATTCATGCCCTCTCGCGTACCAGTGTGCGGAAGATCAACATTGGACAGCATAGAGTTCTACTAGCTTTTGTTCATGGTGTTGACCCGCGAAATTACGATCCAGCAACTCGTCAATCACGCGCCCAATCTCTTGCAGGCGATATGAAATTCGTCAAAGAACAGCAAAATAGCAATAAATTGATACTCCTTGGGGATTTCAATATGAATCCATACGATACAGGGATGAACCTGGCAGCGGGGCTAAACGCGATGATGACAAAATCTTGTGTAGCAAGGGGTTTGCGTCGGGACGGCGGTAAAGAATATGATTTTTATTACAACCCAATGTGGAGTCTTTTCGGTGATAATACAGATGGACCCGCTGGAACTATTTACGACACCAGTAATCAGGGGCATTATGGATGGAGTATGTTCGATCAAGTTCTGATCAACCATTCGATCGTGAATCTGTTCCAGGATGTCAAAATTTTGACTGAGGCAGGCCCGCAATCACTTATGGATGTAAAAGGTCGCCCTAACAGTAATGCAGCTTCAGATCATTTCCCAATTCTTGTAGATTTTTGTGGAGAGTAAAAATGAGTAGCTTTTGGCCAGTTGGTTTTGAAATTAGTGATACACAATCACCAAGAGACATTTTGAGTACTGCTCAAGAAGAGTGGAAAACAAATAGTGGTGGGATTTTAGAGTTAGTCTTGCAAGATACAGAATCTGAATCGGGCAACTCTATGATTATAGTTCACGCTAAACATGTAATGAACAACCGAACTGCTCAGCTATTTTCGATTGTATATCAGCTTGGAAAACCTTACCCAGTAAAGATTCAACCAGAAGAAAAGGACTTACCAAGCTTTCTAAAAAAATCGCATAGCAAACCGAGTCCACAAGATATATTTTTGAGTACAAATATTAGTTTGACACCGCAACAAGATCTAATTAATAAATGGGTTTCCGACACACCATCTGAGTTTCGGACAAAACTATCAGAGGTATTTAACCTTAGAATCATCAAACGTGAAATACTTAACTTGGCATCACAAGTACCATCGACAAAGTGAGCAACATCAATGAAGATTTAGCTGATGAGAGTTTTTAGATCGACAAAGTTTTAGTAGTTAAGATATTCAAGTTTCGCTAGATTCTCTACGGATTGTAAGGTATATCTAGCGCGGTTTTTTAGTAAGGTTAAATGATCAATTTGGGTTAACAGCTGATCCAGCTCTGCCAATTCATTGTCATTGAACTGGTTCTCAGTGTTGCGATCGAGCAACTCATTTAGTCGAGATTGAGCAACCGGTGCCAAAGCACTATGAGCAAGAGCCT
>JAYUSR010000208.1:0-3481 GCA_043755575.1 Synechococcales cyanobacterium | reverse complement strand
ATTACCAGTATGAGTAGCAGTACATATTCAATCCACAATGGCGATTTGCGAGGACGCACCCAGATTAGCTGGCTAGATAGCTATCACACGTTTTCGTTTGGGAGCTTTCAAGATCCAGATCTAATGGGTTTTCGGTCGCTGCGGGTCATCAATGACGATCGGGTGGTTCCCGGTGCTGGATTTGCAACTCATGGCCACCGTGATATGGAAATTCTCACCTATGTTCTAGAAGGAGAGTTAGCACACAAGGACAGCCTAGGTACTGGAGCCACGATTAGGCCAGGAGAAGTGCAAGTCATGAGCGCTGGCACAGGCATTCAGCACAGTGAATTCAATCCTTCTGCCGATACACCGGTACATTTGCTGCAAATTTGGATGTTGCCTAATCAAAAAAACTTAGCCCCTCGTTACGATCAGCGTGAGTTCCCATTATCGGCTAGAGCCGGTAAATTGTGCTTAGTCGCATCGATCGATGGTCGTGCTGGATCAGTAATTATCCACCAGGATATCAATCTTTATATTTCAGTATTAGCGGCTGGAGAACAAGTTTCGTTTGAAATGCAACGCGGTAGGTATGCTTGGATTCAAGTAGCCCGGGGCAATGTGGAACTGAATGGTAATTCTTTGCAGGAAGGCGACGGTGTACAGATTAACAGTCCCGAATTACTGGAGTTGACCACTGACTCCCAGGCAGAAATATTGCTATTTGACTTGGCCTAGCTGTACAGCCCTGACGGCCGCTGAGGACTAGAGCAAAGCTTTGATTAGCTCTGGTCTTTTTTCTCAGCAATAGATCTACCAATTTCAGCGATCGTATACAACGGGCGACCTTTGACCTCTTCATAAATGCGGCCAATATATTCCCCCAAAATGCCAATACTCACCAGCTGCACTGCTCCTAGAAAAAAGATCGCAATCATAATAGTGGCCAAACCGGTCAGAGCTGAGGCTTTGGAAACTAAACGCCAATACAAAACTAAAACCGCCATCAGTAAAGACAAAAATGCTGAAAATAATCCCAAATAAATTGATAACCGCAGCGGTACCTGCGAAAAAGAAGCTAAGCCATTAATGGCCAAAGTCAATGATTTCCGGAAAGTGTATTTTACTTCACCGGCAAACCGAGGGTCTCGATCGAACAACAAAGCCGTCTGTCTAAAGCCTACCCAAGAGCGTAACCCGCGCAGATAACGATTCCGCTCTGGCATGGCATTTAGCAAATCGACCACCTGTCGATCCATCAGACAAAAGTCTCCGGAGTCGATCGGAATTTCCACATCAGCTAATCTTTTCAGTAATCGATAAAATACAAAGGCCATCAACCTTTTTAGCCACCGTTCCTGCGGGCGCTTGGTTCTTTGGGCATAGACCACCTGATAGCCAGATTGCCATAGCTTCAGCAAATCTGGCACCAACTCCGGCGGGTCTTGAAGATCGGCATCCAAAATAATCACTGCCTGACCGCGCGTCAATTGTAAACCTGCCGTCACGGCGATTTGATGGCCAAAGTTACGCGCCAGACTCACGTAGCATACTCGCGCATCTTGCTGCTGCAATTTGCGCAGTAGATCGATCGAATGGTCTTTGCTACCATCATTGATCAGTAATAGTTCCGACTCCATGGCTAAGCTATCCATCACGGTACTAACCCGGCGGTAGAGTTCCGGGATGTTGGCCTCTTCGTTATAGATCGGAATCACTAGGGAATATATGGGAGCCATCAAAACCTCTACGATTGATATCTTTAAGGCTGAGGAAGCACCGCGATGCAGTCAATTTCTACCAAAACATCCTTAGGAAGTCGAGCCACTTCGACACAGGCTCGCGCCGGAGCAGTGGCTTCATCAAAATACTGGCCGTAGACCCCATTCATGGTCACAAAATCATTCATATCTTTCAGGAATACGCCAGTTTTGACCACATCTAACCAACTGGCTCCCGCCGTAGTCAAAATTGCTGCCAGGTTAGCCATCACTTGCTCAGTTTGCTTAGCCACATCTCCGGTATGTACGAGCTGATTGGTACTGGGATCGATCGAGATTTGTCCAGAAACAAATAGCAGCTTCCCGCTAGCTGCTACCGCCTGATTGTAGGGGCCAACAGGAGCTGGAGCTTGGTCAGTGGTGATTATTTCTCTGGTCATGGGGGGAAATATAGCGAGTCTTTCTAGGATTCTAGCCCAATTAAGTTCTAAAATAAGCGATAGCTAACTGGCTGTGGCGGTTAAAGTGATTAGCACTAAACTAGCTCAATGGCCATTTAGTAAATATGTGGCTGATACTTTCGTTGGTAATTTAGACTTGAAACCAGAACAAAAGGAAATCGCGAAGCGGCAATCGGAGTTAGCCACCTTAGAAGCGGAACTGGCACGGCGTGAACTAGATTTAGTCACGTTGCAAGGCGAACTGCATTCATTTGAGCGCTACTATCATCAAGTCATTGGGATGCGCTTTGCCGAAATTGATTATCTAGAAGCTCAGATCGCTGAATATGTGCAGCTTTCAGATTTCGCTCAAGATGTCCAGGCGGCTGGAAACCTCAAAAAAATATATCGAGCTTTAGCTAAGCAGATTCATCCTGATTTGGTGGCAGATCAAGATGAAAAAGAACGTCGCCTCAAACTAATGATGGCCGTGAATCAGGCTTATGAAAAAGGTGATGAAGACAGATTACGCGACATTATGTATAAGTGGGAGATGCGAGCGGAGCTGATCCGCACTGCCCAAAAGATTTCCCAAAGTCATCATCAGATTAAGGCGATCGATCAAGAAATGACTGCCATTCAGCAAACCGAACTTAATCAACTGCGCGTTCAAGTAATAGAAATTCAATCTTCCGGGCAAGATTTATTGCAATCAATGGCCTTAGAGCTAGATGAACAAATCAACTATGCTCAAAACCGGTTGAGAGAATTAAAAATGCAGATAGGACTGTAATTATGACAGAAGCCAAAGCAGAGCAGCATATCGTAGTATTTTTTGAACAAGAATTGACGAGATATTCATCAGATCTAGTGAGTCGGGGGGTACAACTCGCGACCAAAGTACAGCAGTCTGGATTAGATCAGCACACCCGTCCGCCGGATCAAAGCTTGAAATCAAAATATCCGCGCAGCTGTGGCATTGTCACCTATAAATTAGCCGATAAACCAACAGCTAAGTCCGGATCAGAAGCTAGCCTGGATGCTGTTGCTCATATTCAAAAGGGATTAGAATTAGCTACTAAGATGTATCAATTTCAATCAGAAGTCCAGGAAGAATTAGGGAGCCGTGATGATGATTCAAAATCAAAATATTGGCATAATTGTGGTGTTATTAAATATGAGTTAGGGGATAAGCAAGGAGCAATTAGGGAATTTGGCTTGGCGATCGCTCTGAATTCATTAGACTCGAACATTTACTATGAACGCGGTTGCATCAAGTCTGAGGTAGGAGATAAGCAAGGGGCGATTAATGATTTTGATTGCGCCATTACCATTGCG
>JAYUSR010000207.1:0-10773 GCA_043755575.1 Synechococcales cyanobacterium | reverse complement strand
CGATCGCACCTGGATCTGTGGTTTTTCCCAAGGTGGAGCCATGGCTTTAGAGATCGGTCTAGCGTTGCCAGTCGCCGGAATTATGGTTTTGAGTGGCTATTTGCATTCAGATTTAATAGCTCCAGTAACCTGTCCACCGGTGGCAATTTGGCATGGTCGTCAAGATGAGGTGGTGCCGATCGAGGCGGCTTGGCAAGCTCGGAATCAGTTGATTAACTGGGGAGCAACTGTCCAGTATCATGAACTAGATATGGGGCATACCATCATCCCAGAAGAAATCAAGATGATGCAGCAGTTTGTGCTTACCGCCGACTGTCAATAACTCCCCGCTGCCACCTAGCAGATGAGTCAGCGGATTCTCAAATAGTAATATCAGTAAATTGTTTGGGTAACTTAAAAGCAAGCATCTTATCAGCCCGAACAAATGCGCCCATCACTTCCTAAGCCATATTTATGGCTAGTCAGCATTGGCTTAGTGCTAACAGGTATACAGTCAGCAGTTGCCGATATTTCCCAACAGCCGTTTACAGTCCTGGCTGAGTTGGCGCCAACTGTAACTGCTAATGGTGTCGATCGACAACCAGCGGCGGCCAAACCACTAGCAGAGCAAACTGCCACCAAGGAATCTATTCCCGACCAAAACAAAACTGTCCCGGAACCCCGTAAATCTGACAACAATAAAAAAGATGAACCGGCGGCTCGACCGGTTGTAGTGATGATCGATCCTGGTCATGGTGGCAAAGATTCTGGCGCGATCGGAGTAAATGATTTGCGAGAAGTCGATGTAATTTTACCGATTGCCTTGCAAGTATCCGAAATTTTAAAGAAGCATGGGATTGTAGCTCAGCTGACCCGCGATCGGGATTATTTTGTGGGCTTAGATGAGCGAGTGCAGATGTCGGCTCAGGCCAAAGCCGACATTTTTGTTAGTATTCATGCCAACTCGATCGACAACCGTCCCGATGTACATGGACTAGAGACTTATCACTACAACATCGGGGAAGATTTGGCAAATACCGTCCACCACAAAATCATTAATGTTTTTAATGTTGATTTGAAAATACCTTTAAACGATCGCCGAGTACGTAGTGCCCGGTTTTTGGTGTTGCGCAAGTCCAATATTCCGGCAATTTTGGTAGAAACTGGCTACTTATCCAGCCCGGAAGAGTCAGTACAATTGAGTAAAGCTCAATACCAAACAAATATGGCACAAGCGATCGCCCAAGGCATTTTGGAATATGTTAAGAAAAGCCAAAGTAATACTTCGCCTGATGTTCAGCCGCACAGTTAAAGTACAAACTTTTTGCTTTCTGTTTGCAAAAACTCCCAAAAAGTATTGGCGACGATCGAAAGCTGCTTGCCTGCCGGATAGATTACATACCAGTCCCGCTTAATTGGAAAGTGTTGGACATCCAGAATAGTGAGACCCAGTAGTTTAGATTCGGGCGTAAAAGTATGTTTAGACAAAACCGAGATCCCAAAACCACAGGCGATCGCTTGCTTAATAGCCTCATTACTACCCAACTCTAGCTTAACCCTCACCGAAACATGATGTTCCTCCAGCAGATTTTCTACGGCAGTTCTGGTGCCAGAACCACTTTCGCGCATAATAAAAGGCAAATCTTGCAGAGCTGAAATGGGAATATTGGATTCTCCAGCTAGCGGATGATTAGCCGGAGCCACTACCACTAAAGGATTTTCTAGAAAAGGAAAGGCTGAAAAATCAGCTGAATCTGGCACTTGGCTCACAACGTATAAATCATCTTGATTTTGAATAAGGCGGCTCATAATCCGTTCATGATTAGTAATTTGGAGCGCAACATCGATCCCCGGATACATCTTGCAAAAAGGCTCCAGAACACGCGGAATAAAATATTTAGTAGTAGTAATGGTTGCCAACTTCAGCCGCCCACTTTTCATTCCCTGTAGATCGGCCACTTTCATCTCAAATTGTGCCAATTGTTCAAAAATATGGCGACATGTTTTGAATAATTCTTGACCCGCTTCCGTCAGGTAAAGTTTTTTTCCAATCTGTTCAAATAAAGTTGCACCAACATTTTTAGACAATTGCTTGACTTGCATCGAGACAGTTGGCTGAGTTAGAGATAGTTCCTCAGCTGCTCTGGTAATACTACTTAAGCGAGCAACAGTTTCAAAGACTTTAAGCTGATGGAGAGTAGATTGGCGCATTAGATAAATAGCAACAAAATTTAGGAGGATGGGGAGGGAGTGGATGTATTAATAATTGCATCATGGGCTGATCTACCATCATTAGTCCCAAAATACCAAATCGTTGAAATAGATTCTGCTAGAGTAACAGGTTTTTGTGGTTGAAATAAGGTTGTGTAGCCAAAAGCGCGACGGATATTGGATTTATCACCATTTTGATGATCAGCCAATACTGCTGGTAGTATGGCTGGTGAGATTTTAGCCGCATCTTGAAAGCCCCAATTCTTTTGGACAGTTGAGATAGAGGCATTTGGTAAAGCTTGACGATTATCTAGAGGTACCTTCCATGAGATCAATTCTTCTCTGGTCAAAGGCAAATTTGGTTGAAAGGTACCAGAATTATTATTGTCACTAAGTGCACTAGGAATAATTCCGGCATTGGCCAGACTTTGAATGGCAATAAAATCAGGGTGATTAGCTGGTACGTCAGTAAAAGATGGCTGGATGTTGGTGGTAGCTAGTTTTAGCTGTTGGCTAGGGTTGGCCTGATAAATTTTATTATGGGCGGCTACTAGCCAGCGGGCGTATTCTCGTCTTTGAACGATCGTACCCAATGGTTGTTTTGCTTCGGCTGGTGACAATACTTCCAGCTCACTTAACTCCGCCAAGTACTCATTACTAGATGGACTAGGCGTTACTACTAGAGAATCGACACTAGGTTCAGGGGTAGATGCGTTTGCTGGCGAAGTTTCTGCATTGGGACTAACTGTTTGATCTGGGACGGTAGCCGTCGTTGTCTTGGGCAAGAGGAGTGGATCAGGAGCGAGGGCTTGCTGGATGCTACTTCCACAAGCCGTGAGACCGATGAGAATAAGTAGTAGAACAAGTCTAGATACCATATTTTTCTCCATTATTCTATCCCGATAAAACGTTTAAGTAAGCTGAAAAACCGGTGGCCAGAGGAAGGAAGCGGCACTGTTATCGAGATTTCTGATTGAAACACTTCATCGGGGTTGGTGATTTGGCAAGACATCAACACTAAAGAAATATTGTCATGGCCATTTTCTTGTCTGGCCTGCTGAATCCAGTCTTGAACGGCCTGTGCCAAAGGTAATTGACCGTCGAGAATCTGGGGCACATAATTTTGCCAAGATTTTTCAATGAGCTGTCGATCGCTTAAACCATCAGAGCATAGGAGTAAAACTCCATCTTCAATGACGACCATTCGTTGCACCATCGGTGTTAAATCCTCCCCTGCCCGCATTCCTAGAGCTTGGGTGAGTGAGCCAGCATCTATCCGACCTTGAGCCTGCCAGGGCATACTCTTACCCTGCTTAATTTCTCGTTGTGCCACATCATCATCCACCGTCAATTGCTGGCAAGATTTTCTGGTCAACCAGTAAGCGCGGCTATCTCCGACATGAGCAATATAAATTTCATGGGAGTTGTCGATGCCTCGGCTGGTGGAAATTTGCTGGGGAAGCTGCAAGGCCATTACCATCGTGGTTGCCATCCGGCGGCGACCCTGCCGATTTTGTTCGTCGTTCTGATTCGCAATCAGGTTATTAACCACTCGCACCATCGATTTGAGATGGTCAATAATTTGATTTGGCGCAATGATCTCACTTTCTTGAGCGACATCATGAAGCAGGGCTGGCATTTGCAGTTGCAGCGATTGAACAGCACTTTGACTGGCTACTTCACCACCTTCATGACCAGCAACCCCATCACAAACTATTCCTAAATGATCAGATAGGTTATTATTACTTGGGTCGGACCGGTTAGGATAGAAACTGTCTTCATTATGGCGGTCGCTGCCAGTATCGGTGCCACCAGCAATTTGGATAGTGATGGGCAGCATCGCCGCCTGTTCTAACAAACATTGGTTTACTACTAACGCCAAATCTGACGCAGAAACTTTCCCTACCTGCATGTTATTGAATAGGGGGTAAATCACCTCCGCTAAGGCTGGTTGTGCTGTGGCTAGTAAGCTGTGCCAGGTGCTGCCTAGTCCTTTGACCGTACTGCGACCATTGGGATTGAGATGATCTGATGACAGCTCACAGAGACGAATGCGCCAGTCTTGCACCCGAATGTTTTTGGGTTGTAGTAGGCTGTAACCTACGCCAATATCGACTAGAGGCTGCCAGAGGTTGATTAGTTGCCATAGCCAGTAGGCTTGTTGCAGCGCTGAAGCTTCTGGCCAGGCGGTAGTGAGCGCTGGCATCAGCTTACCACTTGGTTCGATCGGAACATTGTCTAGGAGCGGAATCTCCACCGCTTTTTTGCCAGACCGCCCCAACAAACAAAAACCATACAGCTGGGGCAAATGGAGACGGTAGCGACTAAGGTGAGCATAGGGTAAGGCTTGATCGGGCAGCGGCCAGAGGGCTTCGGGTCGCTCATTACTTTTGGTGTCTAGCCACAGTTGCGGTGCCAAGACCTGGTAACGTCCTTCTACTAGTTTATTAGGAGGAATCCAAGCTGCTTGAGGGTCAGCAGCCCAGAGATAGCGGGGGGCAGGAGAACTAGACATGAGGCAAATGTCGGCAAAACAGCTGGAGGTGGATAGCGAGCACGCGAGTCTTCAGCTCTATCTTACCAGCAGATTTATGGCGATCGACTATCCGCTAACGTTCCGTCTTGCCCAATATTATTTAGCCACAAATGGTTGAAATTTGCCGCCCAAGCCTTCTACAACTGCTTGCGTATTGGCCACTAGCATTTTTTGATATGTTTCACCGGTACTCCCGGCTTCTCCCAAACCATCAGCAAACAGTGGTTGGGAGGAAATCTGGACTTTAGCTTCTTTGGCTACTTGCTCCAATACTTTAGAGCTAGCTGTAACCTCACCAAAAACTGTGGGTACGCCAGTTTTCTTGATTTCATCTACTAACTTCTTAATTCCGACCGGTGTCGGTTTTTCCTCGGTGCTTAAACCCTGCAATGCTCCTTCAACGGGAATTTTGTAGGCATCTGCATAGTACCCCAAGGCATCATGGGTAGTGACCAGCTTCCGTGATTTACTAGGAATAGTGGCAACCTGAGCTTTGATCCAGGTATCCACCTGTCCAATTTGGGTGGTCAGCGCTTGAGCATTTTGGTTATAGCTATCTGCCTGGGCTGGAACAGTTTTAGCTAAACTGGCTTGAATTACGGCAATGATTTTGACTCCATTTTGGGCATTATGCCAAACGTGGGGGTCAGTTTCTTTTTTGTCATCCTCTTCCATGGTGAGCGGAGCTGGAACGGCAACTTCATTGACTGCTATTTTTGGTGCTAAGTTCTTACTGGCTGTCACCAGTTTAATGATGCTAGGCTCAAAGTTATAGCCAGCATAGAGAATCAATTTAGCATTATCAATTGCTTGTCGATCGGCGGGGGTTGGTTGATAAACATGGGGATCAGCGCCAGCTCCCACCAAGCATTTTAGATCGATCGTATCTTGGGCAATTTCTTTAGCTAAGTCGCAAATAACGCTGGTGGTAGCCACTACTAAGGGTTTTTTACTAGTAGCTGACTCATTGATGGCTACAGGGTTGGTCGCTGAAGAATTACTGGTGGTATCAGTTGGAGTACAGCCTGATAAAATCCCGGCCATTAGTAAAAATTGTATAGTACGTCGATGAGTTAATAAAAGTTGAAACATAAGTATGTCGCAGGAGAAATTTATGATTACTGGCAAAAATTACAGAGAATCAATAAATGATAATGATTCTCATAATACTACAAATTAAAGCATTCGCTAAAATTTCTTGCTGGAGTAATTTTTGGAGTCTCGCCGGGAAAACTAAGAAATGGAAGTTCTATTTCACTTAAATTTCACTTTAAAGTTATGACAACCAATACTCACACAAATTCGTCTCACCTAATTTCGTTGATTCTGTTATTTGGGGCGGCTCTGTGGTCGGTAATGCGGATGTTTTCATGGATGATGTTGTCGATAGTGGGCTATCTATTGGCAATTTATGAAGCCTGTCAGTCGATCGCACTTAAAAAAACAGGTCAAGATGTAGAAGTAATGCATAACTTGACCAACTACCCCGATGAAGTCTCTTCCGATTTTTAAATCAATTGTGATCGGCAGTTAAGAACTCTTTAAGCTGGTAATACTAGCTTTAGTCAAGGCTGGAACGATTCGCTGACTGGCCATTCTGGCTCCCGACAAATTTCGCGCTGTAGGACCTACCCGTAGTGCAGCTAGCCCCCCCATGATAAATACCTGACTACCTGGCCACCGTAAATGATCTTCTAATGTTGGCAAACCCCCGACAATTTCGGTGGGATAGATGGATTGTAGTTCTGATAACAATGGCTCGGTGCTGGCGTGGAGCTGGGTGCCGGTAGCTAACCAGATGCGATCAAACTCCAACTGCTGTCCATCGCGGCAAGTTACCAGCCAGTGATGGTTTTGCCAAATAGCTTGCTGCACCTCACAGTTTTCGGAGAAAAATATTTTGCCCGCCTTTTCCTTTTGGCGCAGTTGACTCATGATTGCGGGAGTGAGTGAGCCACCATTACGGGCATTTTTAACTATTTCCGACCGCTCTGCCCAGTCCTTGTTGGCTTCAAAACCTTTGAGATATTTTGGACCTAGCCAGCCCGGATCAGCATCAAATAGTTTGGCGTAAAATTCTCGTCGGTGCATCATGGTAACTTGAGCACCTGCTGCCATTGCCCCTATGGCTAAATGACCACTAGTTAAGCCACCACCAATAATTAAAATTCGCTCTCTTGGGGCTTGAATCTGGGCTAGGTTGATTTGGCTAGAATGTTGCAATCGCTGGTTTAGCTTCTCTTGTGATGAACTGGCTGGATAGTGATTCTGGGCATCGATTGCCCATGTTGGCCAGTATGGGGTGCCGCCGCGATGGGCTAACACGACCCGCCGCGCCTTGATTGATTTACCATTACTTAGCCACAATTGATAGCCGCGCTCCAATATCTCTAGGTGAAGCACCTGAGCTGCGTAAATTTTGGCAGACAGTTGCCAGCGCTGCACTAACTGAGCGCAAAAATCTTGAAATATCTGAGTCCCTGGTAAATCGTAAGGGTTGAACAATTCGGCGCGGCGGTGTTCGGCAAAGGTACTGAGAGCGTGGGGATTGGGATCGGGCTGATGAACGACTGGCGATCGCAGATGCGGAATTTGCAACGTACTAAACTGCTTTATCCAGCCGTTGAGCCAAATACCACTGGGGTCAAAGACCAAAAATTTATCGCAAAACTTTTTACTTTTTTGGATCAGGTGAGTGGCTAAGGTCAAGGCATGAGGACCGCTGCCGACGATTGCTGTATCTATGTATTTTGGTAGAGCAAGCTGGTCAAGAGTCATAGTAATCGAGTAAGATGACAAGAATGATAATCATTATCACTCTAACGCAATTCACTCCCAAAATTCTTATGTCCAGAAATCAGCGTCATCAAAGTCCTCAATTGTCATCACCTCCTGCTCGGAAATGGGCAAGGATCATTGCTCATCATTGGGAGGATATTTGGCAAATGATTACCGATAGACATGACAAAATCTGCAACCACCGTAGTTTTGCAGTTGATGTTGTGAAGTAATGAACAAGTCATCTGTAATTGCCGTAGCTGGGGCGGCTGGAGTAGGAAAAACCACTTGGATTACCCAGCAGTTGTCTATAGCCAGTGGGCAATCGCTCTATTTTTGCCCAAAAACTGATGACACTCCGATCGATAGCACCCATTTAGCTACTGATTTTCCACAGTTGGCAGTGTTAGCTGATGAGCAAGCTGCTCAATTACAACGGCTCGATGCCAATACTACGGTTTATATCGAAGTGGGTTTTCACCTCAGCCTGAAAACTGCTGAGTCACTATTAACTGGTCTGAATGTTCAGAAAATAGCCATAGTTATTCCGGATTCCCTTAATACAGAATGGCACCACTGGGCAGATACCATAGAAATCGGTCAAGCTCTATCCCCAACTATTTCTCAAGATCTCTGGCGATCGAACCTGACCAGCCAAGTTCTTGATCCAGCCAGCTTAGATGTGTTGTGGTATGAGTTGACTAATGGTGCTTATGGTTCTGTGCAGAGAGTTAAAGGAATTTATGACTTGGCTGATGGGCGCTCTTTTTATTTTGATTTCGTCGCAGGTCAGGAGAGTAATTACCAAGAATTAAATTTGCCGCCGTGGTTAAAGGGTCGCCCCAGGCGCTTTAGTGGGATGGAGGTGATTGGGGTGAATCTTGATCGAGATGCCATTGGTGATACTTTACGCGATTGCTGCCTTAGTGCGGAGGCGATCGCTTACTACCAAGAACAAAATAAACAGTCATTAATGGAGCAAGTATTATGAAAATTGCCGTTATTTCTTGTATTCATGGTAACTATGAAGCACTGAACTCAGTGCTGTCAGATATCGATACTCATCAAGCCGATAAAATATTTTGCTTGGGGGATTTGGTGGGCTATGGCCCCTATCCTAATGCTGTGGTGGAAATGATTCGATCGCTAGATATTCCTACCTGCCAAGGTTGCTGGGACGAAGATATTGTGGAAGGGCTGAATGCCTGTGACTGTAGCTATCCTTCGGTATTAGCCGAAAGCCGGGGGCGGATCGCTCATGCTTGGACTGACCATAAAATCAATCCAGAGGTTCGAGAATATCTAGCCCAGCTGCCTCTCACCATCAAAGAAAATGAAATGTGCTTTGTCCATGGCAGTCCCAATGGTCAACATGAATACCTGTTGCCCGATATCAATGCTTTTACAGCATTGGAGCGAGTGGTGTCTACCGGAGCCGACGTATTGTTCTGTGGTCATACCCATGTTCCCTACGTGCGGACTTTGGATGATAATCAACTACTGGTGAAAGTGGAACAAGTGGGGGAGGCTGATCACCACTATCAATTTACTCCCAAGATTCGGCAAATCGTGAATGCTGGTTCGGTGGGTGAACCACGTCATGGCCGACCCAATGCCACTTATGTGCTTTATGATACTGACGAGCGAGCAGTGGAAATCCGCGAAGTAGAATATGATTACCAAAAAACCTGTGCAGCCATCATCGAAGAAGGTTTACCACCGATTTTTGCTTGGCGACTAGCGAAAGGCTTAGAGTTTGCCGAGCGTGCTGATGATCCTAGTCATGTTTGTGAGAGATAACTATGCGGTGGGCAATTTTAAGTGGAATTGTGGGTAACTTAGCTGCTTATGAAGCAGTGTTGCAAGATATTCAGCGTCATGGAGTCGATGATATTTATATCTTGGGTGATCTGGTGGGGGCAACGGCGGCGAGTGAAGCACTAGTGCAACGGGTGCAAAAGCCCCGCAAAGGTGAGTTAACTCCACAAGCTTGCTTGGGTTGGTGGGAAGAGCAATGCTTGACTCTTCATGCTCATGGTCAGACAACTGAGCCAACTGAACTAATCGAAAGATATGGAGTAGAGATGATGAAAACTTTCTGGGATTCGGTGTCGCTAGAAACAGTTAGTTGGATTCGATCGCTCGACTTTGGCTTTATGGAGTTAGATTGTCTATTGACTCATGGTAGTAGTGTTGGGGTAGGAGATGAGCTACGCCCTGATACTTCGCCACTAGTGATGTTCGATCGGTTAGGTCGGCTGGATGCTAATTATTTATTTTGTGGTCGCTCTGGACTGCAATTTAAGTATCAAATTGCCAATGCGTTCAGCACTTCTACCGTCGTCACCTTAGATAATACTGCTCCGCCAACAGTTAATGAAGCTAGTAATAAGTTTGTAGTAGGGGTGGGTAACGTGGGGTCAACTCCGAATAAGGCTAGCTATACTCTCTATTATCCCAACTCTGGCAAGATTCAGTTCAAAGATGTATCCTATGGCTGGAGCAAAGGCTTTGGTCATAAAGAGAGCTGACAATTAGGCCAAAGGTGATAGCGATCACTATCATCTTTGGCCTGAGAGTATTTAGCCAAAATTAGTGAAAATTGGGGCTGTGTCGGATCAAATTCATGAACTCTTGGCGAGTTTTGGCATCTTCCCCAAATACACCTTTCATAGCGCTGGTAACTGTCCAAGACCCAGGCTTCTGAACGCCCCGCATGACCATACACATATGGGTGGCTTCAATTACCACGGCCACTCCCTGTGGTTGCAATAAACCCTGCACGGCATCAGCAATCTGGGCAGTGAGTCTTTCCTGTACTTGTAGGCGGCGAGCATACATCTCACAAATTCGCGCAATTTTCGATAAGCCGATTACTTTGCCATTGGGAATATAGGCAACATGGGCACGGCCAATAATTGGTAAGATGTGGTGTTCGCAGGAACTAAATAAATCGATATCACGTACTAATACCATCTCGCTAGCTTCTTCATGAAAAACAGCACCGTTGAGTAGTTCATCTAGGGATTGCTGATAGCCAGAAGAAAGATATTTCAAGGATTTCACTACACGTTTGGGAGTGTCTCTTAAGCCTTCTCGATCGGGATTTTCGCCCATGCCCAACAGCAGGGTACGCACTGCTTGCATCATTTCTGCTTCCGAAACAGGCATCTCCGAAGTAGTTGTAATGGCTTTTGAGCGCAAGTCAGCGGCAGTAAAGGGTTTAGTCATGGATAATTGGTGAGGTTAGATTAATTTAGATCGTCCAG
>JAYUSR010000206.1:0-11068 GCA_043755575.1 Synechococcales cyanobacterium | reverse complement strand
GCCGATATGGTTTTACCCTATTTGGCGAGATTTTGCAGCCAAGTGAACTTAGTCCGTCTGTTGTTATTAGTATTTGTGATAGTAACCGTGATGATGTGCGGCGGTTCGGGCGAAATTTGGTGGGTAGATGTTTTAAGGAACAAGATGGCTTAGAATATTTACTGAAATTTAGCGAACATCCTACTAGTGATATGCAGCTTTTTGCTAGTCAATACTTGGAAGGCTATGCCGCCGGAAATCCAACTAGACTAGCGGAGCTAACACCTTATTTTGGGCGAGTGTTAGCGCAGGTGAATCGTGCCCGGGTGGCCAAAGAAAGAATCTTTGATTTTTTGGCAGTGGAGGCGATGAAGAGTGTGACGGCAGCCCAGTTGGTGGCCGATGTATTGACTAGGCAATCGGGATCGATCGCGATCGGGGAAAAGGCTAGGTCGTTGGAAACGCTGCTGAAAATTCATCAGCGATATCCAGAGTTGGCTGTCCCTATTACAGTCCAAGAAGTCATTCTGAAATAAGTGATGGACTAAACTTTCTAGCCTGAAATTTTGTTGTCTAACTTACGTGCTGAACATTAATCATGGAATTTAACTATAGTTATCAACGTAGTAGTAATGTTTCTGGAAATGGTGATCAAACGCAAATGTCCTTCGCCCCGGATTTAACCCGTGCTCCGACGTTCTTTCGGGGTGAACTACGCCAAAATATCGCCTTCCGTGAAGCAATTAGTGCTTTGCATGATGTTGTTGTTTCCGATCTACGCTTTAAACCTAAAGATAAAACTGCTTACAAAGAATGGGCGGCACAGCGCAATGAAATCGATTGGCAATTGATTGCCAGTCAACGGAAAGAAGTGACCGATAGGTTGCAAGAATTAGATGCTGAATTAAATGGTTTGCAGCGGCTGCGATCGGCTCGTTATGGTGAATACCATAAATCTGTAATTCGTTATTTCGATTACCTCTATCAAAAAGATCGAGATGCCTGGTTTGTATTAGATCCAGTGATTACTGTGCATCCAGATGAAGTGTTTTTTGAATGTTTTAGTCAAGATGAATCCAGCTACGGCCGATTGGGAGCCAGCTATGAAGTATTCCAAGAAGTTGGCGACTTCGCTTGTGGCACGACTAATGTCGATTATTCTGCCGCTCTTTATGATGAGTTTCAAAAAATCCGCACCTACAAATCCACTGTTTTAGAAGTCGATCCGACGGGTTTTGGGGTGGAAACAGCTGGCGAATCAGATTATAAGGAAGTGAAAATTGACCTGCCGGATAGCTGGGTGCGTGGTTTTCTGCAAGTGAATTCGGCGATGTCTTTACCCTCTATCCGGTTTGATCTACACCCGATGGATATTTATAATATTTGCTTGGTTCTGCGGCGCCGCCAGGAAAAACAAGGACCGCGCGGTATGCGCTATGTTCTCAAGCCTGGTGAGCCAGTGCGAGTGATTTTTGAGCCGTGGAATCAAGAAGTGGTTTGCGACAGGTCTTTTTATCATGGTGATAAACCGGAAGAGATTCGGGTATGGGGTCGCCGGAGGTTATTGATTCTGGAGCGGTTGATTCCAGTAGCTCGTAAGTTTACTGTCCATCTTTTGGGCACGGGTTTGCCGTCTTTTTATGTGGCAGATTTGCATGATTTATCCTTCACTTTGGGTTTATCGGGTTGGACGGCCAATGACTGGGCGAAAGCGGGCAATTTTGATTTGATGGCTCCTCGCGCCATGGTGGATGATTGGACGAAACAGCGAGTTTTTGCGGCGCTGCAAGAAAATTGGTTGGAATCACCAGATGCGTTAGCCAAAAGATTGAAGCTTGATCGCAAAGTAATTCTGGGTGCTTTAAGTGCCTATACCCAAGCTGGTAAAGCAATTTATGATCTGAATAAGCAGGTGTATCGGGTGCGGGAATTATCGCGGGAGCCATTGCCGATCGAGCAACTGCGGTTTGCGAACAACAGGGAAGCTGCCGCTAGTCAATTTATTGCTCAAAAATCGGTTCAGATAAGTAATTCAGCTATTGATACCGCTGGAACTCTGCACCTGGCCGGAATAGTCCGGCAAGAAAATCGCACCGATGAACCGACGGCGGAGATCGATCGAGACGAGAGATTAGTAGCTGCTCATTGCACCTGTAATTGGCATCAACAAAATAAGCTGTTCAAAGGCCCTTGTGAACATATTCTGGCTTTAAGAATGCGGAATCAACAAATGTTAGTCAGAATTTAGACTATTAACTTTCGCTTGGTGATGTCGATCGATCTAAATCAGCTGAAGAGATCAGCCAAAAACCTCACCCAAAAATCCCAGCAAAGAATTCGAGCGATTCCTTTAAAGCTGCAATAAACACATCAATTTCTGCAGTAGTGTTGTAGAAATAGAGGCTCGCCCGGGCGGTAGATTGGGCTTTTAGCTCTCGATGCAAGGGCTGAGTGCAATGATGGCCAGCTCGCACTGCCACCCCCGCCTGATCTAAAAGCGTCGATAAATCATGGGGATGAATTTCGCCGGACGTAAAAGCAGCCAGAGCAGCGCGATTAGTCTTTGGTCCATAGATCCGTAATTCGGGAATTTGACTGAGCTGTTGATAGAGATAAACCGAAAGCTCTTGTTCATAGGCGTGAATTTTGTCCATCCCAATATTGGTGAGATAGTCGATCGCGGCTCCTAGAGCAATCGCTTCGCCAATGGCGGGGGTTCCAGCTTCAAATTTGTGGGGCAAGTCGGCGTAGGTGGAATGGTCTAGGAAAACATCGGCAATCATTTCCCCACCACCAAAAAACGGTGGCATCGATCGCAGTAATTCTAGCTTGCCGTAAAGAAAGCCGATGCCAGTGGGGGCACACATTTTGTGGCCAGAGGCGACTAACCAGTCGCAGTCCAGATCTTGCACATCCAGAGGCATATGGGGAGCACTTTGGCAGGCATCGATTAAGACTTTGGCTCCTTGGGCATGAGCGAGGGTGGTGATTTCTTTGACTGGGTTGACGCTGCCGAGGGTGTTGGAAACATGAACGACGGAGACTAGCTTAGTCTTAGCGGAAAGCAGTGCTTGGTATTGCACCATGTCAAAACCTTCATCGGCACTTAATCCCACAAACTTTAAGACAGCGCCAGTTTTTTGGGAGATGAGTTGCCAAGGCACTAAGTTGCTGTGGTGTTCGGCGACGGTCAGGATGATTTCATCGCCAGCTTTTAGGTTAGCCAAGCCCCAGCTGTAGGCCACAATGTTGATGGCTTCGGTGGCGTTGCGAGTATAGACAATCTCTCGATCGTCCGCAGCGTTAATGAATTTTTGAACCTTGTGGCGGGCGGCTTCGTAAGCGTCAGTGGCTCTGCCGCTCAGGGTGTGAACACCACGATGGACGTTGGAATTATAGTGGCTATAATAATCGACAATAGCATCGATCACTACCTGGGGTTTTTGGGAGGTAGCGGCGCTGTCTAGATAAACGAGGGGTTTATCATGAATTGTTTGGTGGAGAATTGGGAAGTTGGCGCGGACTTTATGGCCAAGGGAGAGGGTTTGGGTCGTCATGATGGTAGGTAGGGAGGTTGAGGAAAACTAAATTACAGCTGGAAACTCTTTACTGCTGATTTCAACCTGTCGCGTACTGAAGCAACTGGAACTGATTCGATTACTTCGATTGCAAAAGCATTGATTAAGAGTGTCCGAGAAGTGGCCGGATCAAGACCGCGACTTTGCAAATAAAACATTTCATCATCAGAGAGTTGACTGATGGTGGCACCGTGGGAGCATTTCACGTCATCGGCAGTAATTTCGAGCTGGGGCTTGGTATCAATCCGAGCCTGGGGTGATAGCAATAGAGTACGGCTTAATTGGTTGGCGTTAGTTTGCTGGGCGGCTTGGGGCACCAGCACTTTGCCGTTGAAAATACCGTGCGCTTTACCATTCACTACACACTTATGGAGTTGATTCGTTTGGCCGTGGGGGTGATTTAGAGCAATTTTACTGTGGGTGTCAGCGACCTGATTATCTCCAATCATCGCTAGTCCGTTGAGGGTAGTAGTGGTCTGTTTGCCGCCTTGAAAAACTTCCCAGTTATGACGGGATAGGTGGCTGCCTAAGTTAATGGAGTAGCCATGATATTGGCTGTCTTGGGCTTGAGAGACGGCGGTTTTACTGATGTGGAAAGCTTGCTTTTCTTCGTCTTGAATGTGGACGTGAGTGATCTGAGCATTTTCAGCGATGAAGACTTCGGTGACAGCGTTGATGAACTGGCAACTATTGGGCAGCAAGGTGTGGCGATATTCTTCGACGATGGTTAGTTGGCTGCTGCGATCGGCCACTATCAAAATGCGAGGTTGAATGATCAAAGATTGATCGCCTGTGGCAAGAAAGAGGACTTGGATCGGCTCAGAAACAATGTTGTTGGCTGTAGCCCAAATTACCGCAACATCTTGAATACCAGTGGTGTTGAGAGCCGTGAAGACTTCTTCGCCGCCCGGTTGTTTGGCAAGGTATTGCTCGATCGGGAGGTTTTGATCGATCGCTGCTGCCAAATTTCCTACAAAGAGGCCATTGGGGGTGGTGATTTGGGAGAATTTGCTGCTGTAGGTGCCGTTGATAAATACTAGACACTGTTGGGCTTCGGGGAGGATGAAGCTGTTGATGTTGATCGGTGGTTGTTGGCCGCTGGCGGCGATGAATTGGTGTTCGAGTAATTCATCAAGGTTGGTGAAGCGCCATTCTTCATTTTTTCTGCTGGGGATGGTTTCTTCTTGGAGGAAGGCGGTGGCTTGGTTTTGTAGGGTTTGGAGCCAATTTGGTGCTGGGGTGGTGGTTTTGACGGTGGTGAGGAGTTGGGTGAGGTAGGTGTCGTGGCTGTTGATGGTGGATTGGGTCATGATGTTGGTTGTTTGGGTTGGTGTCTATAACCCTGCGGGTTGAATTCCTACGAGATTTTGTAGTGAGCATTACCCACCGTCTATATAGCGGTCGAAAATTCAATTAAGCAGCTACTTCATCGATCCAGTCGTAG
The DNA here is from genome assembly GCA_043755575.1 of Synechococcales cyanobacterium. GTDB lineage: Bacteria > Cyanobacteriota > Cyanobacteriia > Cyanobacteriales > Chamaesiphonaceae > JAAFHZ01. The sequence goes on along the minus strand of JAYUSR010000206.1, from coordinate 6,067 downwards.
CCTTTGGCTTCTAATTCTAGTGCTAGTTCTTTGCCGCCGCTGGTGACGATTTGTCCTTTGGCCATCACATGTACAAAGTCGGGGACGATGTAGTCTAAGAGCCTTTGGTAGTGAGTAATGACTAACATACAGTTGCTGGCATTAGCCAGTTGATTTACACCGTTAGCTACGATTTTGAGAGCATCAATATCTAAGCCAGAGTCTGTTTCATCTAAAATGGCTAGTGTTGGCTCCAGTAGAGCCATTTGTAGAATTTCATTGCGTTTTTTCTCGCCGCCGGAGAAGCCTTCGTTTACACTACGACCTAAAAATGCTGGATCCATTTTGACAATATCTAAACGCTGTTGGACTAAATCATCAAAATCAAAAGCGTCTAATTCTTCTTTGCCTAAGTGCTTTTGGCGAGAGTTGTAGGCTACGCGCAGGAAATCGAGGTTGCTGACCCCGGGGATCTCTAAAGGATATTGGAAGGCTAAGAATACCCCAGACCTGGCGCGATCTTCTGGTTCTAGGTCTAACAGATTTTGGCCTTGGAACAGAATTTCACCACCGGTCACGGTGTAGGCGGGGTGGCCAGCTAGAACTTTCGAGAACGTGCTTTTGCCGGAGCCGTTGGGTCCCATGATGGCGTGAATTTCGCCGGCTTTCATTTCCAGGTTAAAGCCTTTCAGGATGGGTGTGCCATCTACTGCGGCGGCGAGATTTTTAACTGAAAGAATTGTGGGGCTATTGAGATTAATCATATTCAAAACTTATTAATTTGATAAATATTTTTAGTAAAGCTGGAAATTAGCTGGCTCAATCTAGCTTCAGCCAGCTAAATATATCACCAGCCGTGAGCTTTACCGACTCTGCAAAACGAGGAACTAGTAATTCCTGCTCCACTTTGTCTACTACTTCTACCTGTTTTCCAGAGTGATAAATGAAGATAGATTTCTCTGCTGGGTCAATTAACCAGCCTACCTCGGTACCATTTTGTAGGCAATGAAGAATTTTTTTAATTACATTGGTAGCACTTTGATCCGGTGATAGAATTTCGATCATCCAATCCGGTGCAAGATTAAAAGCATTTGCAATTTCGCCCTGTTCATCACGTGGGATATTTTCATTTTTGACGATAGCTATATCAGGAATGACCGATCGACCAGCGAAAGTACACCTCAACTCTGGAAATGCAATTGCTGTAACTGATTTTCTCAATATAGAATTAATTAGGAAGAGAAGCTCTAGCTGTAGTAGGCTATGTTTTCCTTGCGGCATTGGCTTTTGAACGATTTCCCCTTCGATATATTCACCTGCAGGTTTTGTTTCTGGCAGAGTCAAAAATTTATCCAAAGTAAGTGGTTTAGTAGGATTAGAGATCATTTCAAAAACTGTTTATTATTTAGTATTAACCAAAAATCGTGCCATTATGCTTTTCGTTTATTTAACAGACAATATCCCAAAGAGATGAAGGGCTGAACTCGCAAATTAGATATTCAGCAACAATTTTATTGAAGTGTCTAACTAATTTACAAATATCTTTAACAAAACCTTTGATATCAGAAGGAGTTGGTTTATCTGATGAGCTACCGTGAGCTATCCCATTGCGTCTAGCAACGAAAGCATTTATGGAATTTTTTAATTGCATGGCACTAGAACCTTGAGCACCAGAACTCCAGATATTTTCTATACCAACACCTTTAAAAAGATTTTCTATTTCTTTGCTGCCAGGAGAGGCAAAACCTTTAATACAAAGTTCTAAGTCAAAATCACCTGATGTACATTTTTCATGATCGTTTATGAATTTGCTACCACGAATTTTATCCATTAATTTCCACTTGTCACCAGAATAGGGCTTATCCAATAAATCAGGCGATTTCAGTATTTGAGTCACTCTCAGCCTTTCTGGTAATTGACTAATAGAAGTTCGATTGGATTCATGAAATGTCAAAATATCTATAATCAAGCTCTCGAAAAAATTTTCAACATGACTACATAAGAGCACTAATGCAGCTCTAGATAAGCTTTCATTGACGGTCTTCTTTTGAATGGCAGTTTCATTAACTTCAAATAATGACATAATTGTTCCAACTTCTTTAAGACTCACCCAAAAATCCTTAAGGGCGGGAGAACGAATATTATTCTTCATTCCTTGTGTGTTGCCCTATCTGAATCTTTTCAACTGAAATACCTATTGATACTAAAGATTGATACCATTTGTCTAATCGAGTACGGACTCTAATTGTTGCAGATGTTCCCCCACCAATAGCTGCATTAAATTCATCATCCGAGCAAAGCTTTTTTAATGCATCTACTATTTCTATTTTTTTTTCTTTGATTACTAGAGAATCAATTTTTGCAAAATAGAGCATGACGATGTCATAAATAGATTTATTGATAAATCCGTCCCACTCTTGACTTTCATTATCATATCGACGAAAGCTATTTTTTCCAAATATATCATTGACATCATTAATGACTCTCAAGAAAATCTGTCGATGTCTATTTAGATCATCTGAATTTAGATTTTGACCTTTTCTCAAATAGCTATCAAAGAACTGAGAGAAATTTCCTCGATATTGATCTGAGTGAAAATGAAAGGCAAAGAATCTCAGTACCATTTCACAATCTTGCATTCGTTTATCTACATTCTTCACTCCCCGTATTGATTGAAAAACAGGGTTCTCAGACAATTCTTTTATTAGATCATTTAATTTGCTCCTATACAAGCTATTTCTTAATTCCTGTGCATTGAGCTTTACAGAGTTAGAATTGAGTCTGTCAAAAACATCAAAACGTATATCAGGATCGGATTCTTTTAATATCACGATACAACGAATAGATCTATTTTTAATAGTTCTTTGATCAGACACTCCTAGCTGATGAAATCTTTTCCTATTTAAATCTGACCTTACCTTAAGAGATTTCAACTCAAATTCATTATTCAGGTATCGATAAATCGCAGTAAGCCTCTGCTGACCATCAATAACACTATATGCATCATCAACTTCAGCAAAATAACATACTGGAATCGGTACGTTAATTAGTAAAGATTCGATTAATCGACTAGACTTAGCATCATCCCAAACTCTACGTCGCTGGAAATTATCTGCAAGGATAAGACTTTTATCATCAACTTGTTCTTTTAAAGAGCGAATAATAAAGTCATAAGGGTGAGTTACCAACCGTCTGTCCCTACCATCAACTTCTATCGGAGGAAGTTCCTCTTCGAGACTTTCAGGTTCAAATTGTTCTTCTAACAGAACTGATTCTGTAGAATTCAGTTCGTCCAGCAATTTCTTTTCTTCTGTAAACATTTTGCTAACTCAGCAATTTTGTAATACAACAATCAAAATTCAGTATTGAATTAACCGACAGTGCCTTCTAGCTTGAGGCTGAGGAGTCGATCGGCTTCCACTGCAAACTCCATGGGCAGCTGGTTAAAAACATCCTTGCAAAAACCGCTGATCATCATCGAGATCGCGTCTTCTTGGGAAATGCCCCGTTGCGCAAAGAAAAATAATTGGTCTTCGCCAATTTTGGAAGTAGAGGCTTCGTGCTCCACCTTGGCGCTTTGGTTTTGGACTTGAATATAGGGGAATGTATTGGCTTGTGCGCGATCGCCAATCAGCATTGAGTCACATTGCGAATAGTTCCGTGCCCCGTTGGCCGTGGGGTTCATCTTTACCAAACCGCGATAGCTATTCTTAGATCTACCTGCCGAAATCCCCTTGGAGATGATGGTGCTCTTGGTATTTCTACCGATGTGGATCATCTTGGTGCCGGTGTCGGCTTGCTGCAAGTTATTGGTCAGTGCTACCGAATAAAATTCCCCGATCGAGTTATCGCCAATCAACACACAGCTGGGATATTTCCAGGTAATGGCCGACCCGGTTTCCACCTGTGTCCAGGAAATTTTGGAGTTTACGCCCTTACATAAACCGCGCTTGGTCACAAAGTTGTAAATCCCGCCCTTGCCGTTTTCGTCCCCGGCAAACCAGTTCTGAACGGTGGAGTATTTGATTTCTGCATCATCCAGCACTACGAGTTCTACTACGGCAGCATGGAGTTGGTTGGTATCAAAAGCCGGAGCGGTGCAACCTTCTAAGTAGGTGACACTGGCACCTTTTTCAGCAATGATCAAAGTCCGCTCGAATTGACCACTATCACCACTATTAATCCGAAAATAAGTAGACAAATCCATCGGGCATTTCACACCTTCAGGGATATAGACAAAAGAGCCATCGCTAAATACGGCGGAGTTGAGGGCGGCGAAGAAATTATCGCCGATCGGCACCACGGAGCCTAAGTATTTTTCAATGATGTCGGCATGTTCATGTAGGGCTTCGGAAATAGAGCAGAAGACTACGCCGACTTTGGCTAGCTTGTCTTTGAAGGTGGTGGCGATCGATACGCTATCAAACACCGCATCAACGGCTACGTTAGCTAGGCGTTTTTGTTCGTTGAGGGAAATGCCCAGTTTTTCAAAGGTTTCCAGCAAGATGGGATCGACTTCATCCAGGCTGTCTAGCTTCTTTTTGGCTTGTTTAGGAGCCGAATAATAGATAATGTCTTGGTAGTTAATCGGCGGATATTCCACATGTGGCCAAGTTGGTTCGGTCATAGTCAACCACTTCCGGAAAGCCCGCAGCCGAAAGTTCAGCATGAACTCTGGTTCTTCTTTCTTGGCAGAAATTAGCCGAACTGTGTCTTCGGTGAGACCCCGGGGGATTTTGTCGGATTCAATATCAGTGACAAAGCCGTACTTGTAGGGCTGGTTGACGAGGTTAGTGACGCTACTAGAACTCATTGGTCGCCTATTTTCTACTCTCTAAAGGTTTTTAGTGTAACTTAACTAGGCGCTGGCCGAGGTTCGCGCTATAGTAGTTAAAACAACTGGGGTGTTGTTAAATTAAATCATAGATCACTTTAACAATCAATGTGTTGTTTAAGTCGCCAACTGAGTAAAATTCTCCATGATTGAGCATTCTACCAAGCAAGACATTCTTTCATTTCTATTGCGCCAAGGTCAGGGCAAGGCGCAGGATTTGGCAGAGGTTCTAAAAATTAGTCCCCAAGCGACTCGCCGCCATCTGAAGGATCTCCAGACTGATGGGTTGATTGTGTTCCATTCGATCGCGAATGGCATGGGACGACCCCAACATGTTTATCAACTCAGTCCCAAAGGTCGCGAACAATTTCCCAATCAATACGATGAGTTTGTGATTTCGTTTTTAGATACGCTGGTGAATAATTTGGGCTACGACCAAGCTAGCAGCATTTTGCAAAAACATTGGCAGCGCAAGTCTTTGACCTATCGCCAGCAGCTCGGTGATGGCTCTTTGCCAGAACGAGTGGCTAAGTTGGTAGAACTGCGGCGGCGAGAGGGTTATATGGCGGAGTTTCATTCGGTGGATGAACCCCTCCAGAGCTTTATTTTGACGGAACATAATTGTGCGATCGCCCAGGTGGCGAATTCTTTTCCAACGGTCTGTGGTCATGAGCTAGAGATGTTTGCGACGGCGCTGGGCGATTGTCAGGTGGAACGCACCCATTCGATTGTCGCTGGTGAACATCTTTGTGGTTATTTGATTTCGCCGAAAGTGGCGGTGACGGTGAATCAAAGCTAATAATATGGACGTAATGTTGTTTCGCCCTCACCAAATTATTTGTATTGATCGATCTCCAGGTTTACTGTTACTGGCCGAAGTTATTCAAATGGTGTCAGAGCGGGAGCGTTGTTGGGCAAGACCTTTAGCTCTGGCTCAGACCGAGGAATATCAACTTAAATTACTACACGATTTACGGGAAACATCCCAATTGATTTTACCCGCCAGTCTTTTCCGCGAGGCGTTAGATACTGAAGTATTACCTTTGATGACTGAACTATTTCAGTGGGATCAGCCCCAGGCTTTATCCAAGGCAACATCTCGTACAGACGAGCTAAACAGCCAAGCTTTACATGATTTTATTCGGGGTTTGTTGATCGAGATCAGCCAATAAAACTGACGACTTAAAATCACACTGGACTTTGACCATAAATAGGTAAAACCGATTCCCAAGACGATCGATCGCCCTTTTCCCA
>JAYUSR010000205.1:0-11079 GCA_043755575.1 Synechococcales cyanobacterium | reverse complement strand
GATTCCACAACCGTGAAGTTGCTTCTTCGATTTTATTTAACGAGGACTTTATGGTTTTATTCTTAAATTCTTTCAGACTATATAGTTTTCTAGGTTCAGTCGCGGCTCTTCAAAACCCCTTTCAGTAATGATGTTACTCTTTACTGGTCGTTTGTTTGTTTTTGCTGCTTTACAAATATATCTTTTCTCTTTGCTTCTGTCAACTACTTCCTCCTCTCCTTTTTTAGAATCGTAGCTGAGTAATTAATATTTGGCTTCTTCTGAAGTATGGTCGAAGATCAGTATTTCAAGTCAAGAAAAAACTTGATGTCACTGGTGTTAAGAAACTTCAGCGATGAGTTCATATCCAACGAAGTCTTGCAACTGCGGCAATAAGCGACGTTAGTACACTAACATTGGATAAGTAAGAACCTGCGACAATTTCAGACTGACATTCTACGAGAATGTATAGTGCAGCAGAGTACAAAAACAGCAAAATTATAGTTTCTACAAAAAAGGTTGGGTCGTGGATATTCAAATTGGGAGAGGTAAAACTGCTCGCCGAGCTTATGGCATCGACGAAATCGCTTTGGTACCGGGTCACCGGACGATTGATCCCAGTTTGGCAGATACACGCTGGCAAATCGGTGGTATTGAGCGAGAGATTCCGATCATTGCGAGTGCAATGGATGGGGTGGTTGATGTCAAGATGGCTGTGGAGCTGTCCAAGTTAGGAGCGATAGGAGTTATTAACTTGGAGGGAATCCAAACTCGTTATGCCGATCCAAATCCCATTTTGGATCGAATTGCGGCAGTGGGGGTTGATGGATTTGTAGAACTGATGCAAGAACTCTATGCTCAGCCAGTGGATCCAGGGTTAATTGAACAACGCATTAAGGAAATAAAAGATCAGGGCGGGATTGCGGCAGTTAGTACCACTCCAGCTGGAGCAAGTAAGTATGGTGAGGTAGTAGCGAAAGCCGAAGCTGATCTATTTTTTATTCAAGCCACAGTGGTGTCTACTGAGTTTGAGGCACCAGATGGTATTGTTGCTCTGGATCTAGCTCAATTCTGTCATGATATGCCGATGCCAGTAATTCTGGGTAACTGTGTTACTTATGATGTAACAATTAAGTTGTTGGAAGCTGGAGCAGCAGCAGTTTTGGTTGGTATTGGTCCAGGAGCAGCTTGCACCTCTCGAGGCGTGCTCGGGGTAGGAATTCCACAAGCTACCGCTGTTGCAGACTGCGCCGCAGCTAGGGATGATTTCTTTGCTAAGACGGGTAAGTATATTCCGATTATTGCTGATGGTGGTTTAGTAACTGGTGGTGATATTTGTAAATGTATTGCCTGTGGGGCTGATGGCGTAATGATTGGTTCACCTTTTGCCCGTGCCCTGGAAGCTCCTGGGCGCGGTTTTCATTGGGGAATGGCTACACCTAGCCCTATTTTGCCGAGGGGAACTCGGATCAAGGTTGGGGAAACTGGTTCTTTGAAGGAGATCTTGGTGGGACCGGCGAGACTTGATGACGGTACTCATAATCTCTTGGGTGCTCTGAAAACTAGCATGGGAACACTAGGAGCTAGTACAATTAGGGAAATGCAGCAGGTTGAGGTAGTAATTGCGCCGTCTTTGCTGACAGAAGGCAAGGTTTATCAGAAAGCGCAACGTCTCGGGATGGGTAAGTAAGTTAAGGTATGAAAATATTTTGGCAGTGGAGATCGGATAGATCTGTCCACATCACTTGATATCTACTGTTACAATTGAGGCTAACGGAGACTGATGTTTCCGTTCACTCCTCACACCACTACTCCGCCTGGAACTTTGTTTCGGGCGGTTCCTTATACAATTGAGAATAACTGTTGCGGACTATTACAGCTTCTGATCGGACTCAGGTATTTAGTTTTCAGTGGTAAAATGCATATGGAAGGTCTAAATCTTAGATTTTTTCACCGTCAGTTTGGTATTTTACCCATGGTAAAATTGCCTGAAGTTTGGACTATTAAGATAAGGAATTACAGTAATGGCAGCACCAGCAGTTACAGATGCATCTTTTAAGGATGACGTTCTAGATAGTGAAGTTCCAGTACTAGTGGATTTTTGGGCACCGTGGTGTGGTCCCTGCCGCCTAGTTGGACCAGTTGTCGATGAGTTAGCACAGCAGTATGAAGGCAAAGTAAAGGTTGTCAAGCTGAACACTGACGATAATCCTAATGTGGCTAGCCAGTATGGTATTCGAAGTATCCCTACTTTGATGATTTTCAAGGGTGGGCAAAAGGTAGAAACTGTGGTTGGAGCAGTTCCTAAAACTACTCTATGCAATACGATCGAAAAGCATTTGTAATGCTCTAAGTCTTGAAGGCTGGTTAATTACGTTGTGAGTAGTCAGCAGCAATCTCCAAAACAGTATTGTAATTTTTTTAGCAAGCGCCTTTGGTACAATCCTGAAGGCGTTTGCTTTTGCCTAAAATATTGATATGGATAATTCTGATTCTCTAAAACAAGATTTAGGGAGCTTAGTCGATCGACTACCAACACTACCTTATAGCAAGTGGATAACCAAAGCGCTATCAACCATAGTACGATTGGCGGAAGAAGACGTAGACCGGCTAGATTGGAAAATTTTGAGCGCCGCCATAGAAGATATGGAAAGTGCTTTTCAAGTCTTTTATAGCTATCGCCATGTTCGTAAAATCGCCGTCTTTGGATCGGCGCGTACCCCTAATGACCAAGTAGAGTATCAAATGGCTAAGCAGTTTGCCCAGCAGGCCACTGAACAGGGGTTTATGATAATTACTGGTGCAGGCGGCGGCATCATGGAAGCAGCAAATCAGGGAGCGGGCAAAGAGTATTCCTTTGGCTTGAATATCCAACTGCCCTACGAGCAAGAGGCAAACTCCTTTATTGAGAATGATCCCAAGCTGATGCACTTTAAGTACTTCTTCACGCGCAAGTTGTTTTTCTTACGCGAAAGCGATGCGATCGCACTCTTTCCGGGGGGCTTTGGAACCCATGATGAGGCATTAGAATGCCTAACTCTTTGTCAAACTGGCCGCCATGAACCGATTCCGATGATCTTAATTGATAAACCGGGTGGTAGCTATTGGCGAGATTGGGATGCCTATATCCGGAAGCATTTAGTAGACAACCGACTGATTAGCGCTGAAGACACTAGTTTATATACTTTAACTGACAGTTTAGATGAAGCCTACGACCAAATCTGTAATTTTTATCAGATGTATCACTCTAGCCGCTATGTCAAAGAGCTATTAGTGATTCGACTAGAGCAAGATATTAGTGAGGCTGAGCTAGATACCTTAAACCAAAAGTTTGCAGACATCCTCGCTAGTGGTCAAATCACCCGCACCGGAGCTTTAGAGGCAGAAATTGGTGATCCAACAGAACATTTACCACGCCTACTGTTACATTTTAATCAGCGAGATTCAGGACGGCTGTACCAAATGATTCGGATGATCAATCAGATGGGTCAAGGTTTGGGCTGCAACTTCCAGCCGCAAACTAAATAGATATTTTACTTAGCTATTATCTGCACTTCGCGGTAAGCATCATAGACACCTTGCACCGTATAACGATTCAAGAAAATTCGGGCTACTTGCTCGGCTAATTGAGGTTGGTCTCGATCGATCAACCACTGCATAACTGGTTGCAATGTTTTTTCATTTAAGATGCCACCGATAGTCAAGATCCCCCACAGCATTCGGTGGAGGAGAGTCATTTGAATCATCATTTTGACATCCCAAGTGGGATGCTTCTGATAAAAAACCACCCCCATTTTACCGCGCTGAATTTCTTGATCAATCAGATGAGGAATCCGATCAAGCGAGAAAGCTGGATGCCAATGGTAGCCGACAGCAGCTGGACACTTAATCATCTTCAAGTCCAAATTCTTGAGCCGCACCCCTAACTCCAGATCCTCCCAGCCGTACAGCTTAAAACCTAAGTCAAATAAACCAGCTTCAATCAACCAGTGGCGAGCGATTGAGACATTACCCGTCGCAAAATAAGCATTAGAAAAATCGGTGACTTTGTAAGGTTCAGCAGTGGGATCAGCGAAATTACAGGTATTGATCACGGCACCATAAATAAACAGTCGATCGCTACCTAATTCTCGCTGCCCAGCGATCAACTGATCGGCGTGGGACTGCAAAAAGCAGTCAGTTACCACCAAATCACTATCAATAAAAATGATCGTGTCGCCTTCGGCTTTTTCTACACCCAAATTGCGTGCCGCCGCTGGGCCTTGGTGTGCCTGGATCAGCAACCGGACATGGGGTAAAATCTCAGTATTATTCTTAAGCCATTCGATCGTGCCATCAGTAGAACCATCATCGACCACCACCACCTCATAACCAATCACCGGACTATCAGCATCAAATACCTGCTGTTCTAAAGCCTTCAAACACTTTTCCAGGATTGGTAATCGATTATAGGTGGGAATCACTATACTGAAAAACACCGGCTACCCTCTAATATTAACAACTCTAGTTTAGCCAGTATTACGCATCCCAGCAGCAATTCCATTAATCGTCAGCAAGGCTCCATCCAGCAAATCACTCTTCTTGTCGCGGTAGGCCGTCGGCAGTTGCGAATCATACTGGCGCAATCGACGCAACAAAGACACTTGAAGAAACCCCAGAGGCACAATACTACCATTACGCAACTGCACCGAACGTTGCAGTTCCGGATTATCTTCTAGAAGTTGAGAGTGACCAGAAATCTCTAATACCAGCCGACAGGTGAGATCGAACTCAGCCTCGATCTCTTTAAACATCACCATAAATCTACCATGGTCCTCCGGCTTGGCTAGTTCTTCGACATAATGCTGAGCAATCTGCATATCAACCTTGGCCAAAGTCATCTCTACTTTAGAAATAGCCATCCGGAAAAAGCGCCAGTCCCGATAGAAAGATCGCAGCATCCGAAAATTGATTTCCGGATTCTCTTGAATAAATTCAGCTAATGCCGAGCCAACACCATACCAAGCAGGCAGCAGGAAGCGACTCTGCGTCCAACTAAATACCCAGGGGATCGCCCGCAAGCTCTCTAAATCTTTCTTTCCTTTCCGCCGCGCTGGCCGAGAGCTGATTTGGAGTTTACTAATTTCTTCGATCGGAGTAACTTGATGAAAAAATTCTATGAACTCTGGTCGTTCATAAATTAATTTACGGTAGTGAGTGCGCGACTTGGCCGAAAGCTCTTCCATAATCTCGTTCCAGCCTGCGATATCATCATAACCACTGCTGAGTAAGCTAGTGCCAATGACGGCGGTGGCTACTTTTTCTAGGTTATACAGAGCTAGTTCTGGCAAAGAATACTTAGAAGCTAGGACCTCTCCTTGTTCGGTGATTTTAATCCGGCCATTCACACTATTACCAGGCTGGGCGCGAATTGCATCATAGGAAGGTCCACCGCCCCGACCGACGGAACCACCCCGACCGTGAAAAATTCGCAGTTTTATAGCATATTGATCGGCGATTTGTTGAAGGGCTTTTTGAGCTTTATGTATTTCCCAATTGCTACTCAAAAAGCCAGAGTCTTTATTACTGTCCGAGTAGCCGAGCATCACTTCTTGCAGATCGAGAGTGAGAGTTGAGTGCTGGACAGCTGGATCATAACCGCCACTGAGATTCGATCGATACAGAGGTAAAGCAAAAAGAGCATCCATCACAAATGGCGCTTTTTGCAAATCCTCCACAGTCTCAAATAGCGGCACAATCCGCAGCGTTCCCATCCCAGTAGCTGGATCGTATAGCCCTACTTCCTTAGCCAGTAGCATTACCTCTAAGATATCGCTAACATCGCGATTCATACTAATAATGTAGGTATGGCAAATTTCTAGGCCAAACTCCTGTTGCATCAATCGCACAATTCGCAAAGTCTCGATCGTCTCCCTAGTCTCTGCCGAAAAAGGCAGCTCCGTCGGAATCAGAGGGCGACGGGTTTTCAATTCGCTCACCAGCCAAGCGACTCGTTCAGCTTCAGTTAACTCTGAGTAAGGACGAGGCAAAATTTGCAAGTAGGTGGTAATTTCGGCCACCGTGTTAGCATGAACCGAACTCTCTTGTCTAATATCCAGATGGGTCAGATTAAAGCCAAAAACCTCTACCTGGCAAATTAAATTTTCGACAGCACTTACTGATAAGGAATTTTGCGCCAAGCTATTCCGAATAATTTGTAATTCTTGCAAAAATTCTTGGCTACTACTGTAATAAGTATGAGCAGGCTCCAGTTCGCGGTGCAGAGCATGTAACAACTCCCGCGCCGCTACTTGCTCATTGCGCTTAATTGTATTTTCCAAGCGCAGCAAAATATAAGCCAGCTTCATGCGGTAAGGTTCACGGATATAACGATGGGCAATATCGCTATAAAGTTGAGGCAAATAAGTAGCATCCCGACCCAAGGTATCTAGTAATTCTGCTGAAACTTGACTGCGGTTCGCTGATAGGCTCAATAGACTATTTAGCTCTTTGACAGCCTGGTGATACTTACCTAAAACAATCCCCCGCTGGTAACAGGCCGTTTGCCAAGTTACTTGTGCCGTCACCGAGGGGTTACCGTCTCGATCAGAACCTACCCAGGAGCCAAACCGACAAAAATCATAGGCAGGCGGTGCAATATCTGGAAAAGATTTCTGCAAAGAGTATTTGAGGCGATGAAATAACTGCGGCACCGCATCAAATAGTACTTCCTGAAAATAGTGCAGCGTATAGTCTACTTCATCTAAAACGGAAGGCTTAAACTGATGAATTTCGTCGGTAAACCACCACAGCCGGATCTCTTCTCGGAGTAGTTCAGTTAATCGAGCCACTTCCCAAGAATTGCTGGTAGACAAATCACTAGCAGTATCCACCTCTCGATCGATCTGTTCTAGAAGCTCCGAAATACGCCGCTGCTTAGTACGAATCGTATGGCGCACTATCTCAGTCGGATGGGCAGTAAATACTAAATTAATATCTAGATTGACTAGCAGCTGCCGAATATAATTGGGAGGAACATTGACATCTTTAAGGTAGGTAAACAAAGATTGGAAGGTGTCTGGATCCTTAGCCCAAGACCGATCTAAAATATCAGCATCAGATACACCAGCCGAAGCTTCTAAGTAAGCACTTGCCACCGGCACACCACCATGGTGGTGACGCAAGAAATACTGGCGGTCTTTTTGCTCGCAGTGCTGTTCGACAATATTGATCAGCTGAAAATACAAAGCAAAAGCCCGTACCGCTTTCACCGCGTCTTCTAGCTTCAGGTCGGCAATCAGGGTATGAACAGCGCCATCAATCGTGTTAGTAGCTTGACCTTCGGGAGAACAAAGGTCCCGGAGCCGCTGCAATAGCTCCACTAATTCCGAACCGTAGGCTTCGGATAACACATCCTCCCACAAGTCTTCGATAAATTTAGTGTACTGATATGATGAAGACGGAAGTGAAAATATCGCCATTGGTTCTAGCTGAGACGAATGAAGTTGCTGACTCATAAAGACACTAAGCAGATAGACAGGCTAATAAAATCGAGCAATAACAAACAACTCCTAACAATAAAAACGGCACCACACCAGCAAAACTTACGACTGATCGGGAAAAGGCAAAATAGGCAATCGATCGCCGCGAAAAACCTCTTCACTGCTCACACCCAACTGTTCCACATGGTGAAGAACAGACTGCATAATGACTATTACCGACAAAATAGGCACACTGGCTAAACCAATAACGAGTGTAGGGGATGCTAGTGGAGGATTCACAGCTGCTGAACTCAGAGATAAAAAAGAATTAGAAAACAAGAGTAACAACCTCAACAAACTGGTATAAGATACCGAGATGAGCTACTAAAAGCTTAGGAACAACTTTCAAAAAAAGCAACATCCACTAATAATCCGACAGACGTCTCGGATAGTCGGAAATGCCAGTCATCATCATAGCGTATCGGCGTTGAGTTGAATAGTTAATAACCTCTGTAGATCAAACCTCTATTAATCTTTATGCTTCAGCACTGTCCTCAGTTGCAGCAACAGCGATCGCCGCTTCCACCACACCTAGTACCACAGTGATATTGTCACTGCCGCCATTATTTTTGGCAGCATCGACCAAAATCTGGGGCAGCTCCGCCACAGATTTCGACTTTAGATAAGTGGTAATCTCCCCATCGGAAACCTCTTCAGTTAAACCATCGCTACAGAGCAACACTAAATCACCAGCTTTAACATCAACAGTGCGAATATTTACCTGGCGCAAATCTCGTCGCCCTAAGCAATGAGACAATACATGCCGTAACGGATGGGTGCGGGCCTCATCAGCGGTTAGCTGATTCATTTTCATAGCCCTTGCGACCCAAGTATCATCCTCGGTAATTTGGGTAAGGGTATCGCCTCTAAAACGGTAGAGGCGAGAATCACCCACATGAGCGGCCCAAACCTGCTCTTCTTGAAATAGGATTAGCACAGCCGTTGTGCCCATGTCAGCGCGCTGCGGATTGCTCACTTGGTCTTCCACAATCGCCTGATTGGCCGCCAGCAAAGATTCTTCTAGCAGCTGACTGATTTCAACTGTATCATTCCAGTTTTTCTCAATGTGTTCTTTGATTGTTTTGATCGCAATTTGACTGGCTTCCTCACCACCGGCATGACCACCCATCCCATCAGCCACAATAGAAAACCTGCCAGCTGGATCGACATAGTGCGAATCCTGGTTGGCGCTACGTACCATGCCTTTATCAGTAAGATCCAGAAAATTAGACTTCATACATTTGCCTATGACACAAACTTCGGACTAGTAAAAGGTTTTGGAAATGATAAACACTTCATTTGAAAATTAAGCCAAACTGCATGATATGCCAGTTTGGTATTCTTGTATAGTTATCTTGATTATGTATAGCCATTCTAAGTAACTCGATCCTTCTCAATATGGGAATTTGCAGTCAACATTGAACTGTAGCTTTAACCGTAAAATAAATTCAGCTAAAAAGTTCGATCCGATTTTTCAATGCGGCGGAGATGACGAATTAGAACAATTGCTAAAGCTAAAGCTAGTGTACCCATGGTGCCAGCAGGAATTAAAAAATTTTTAATATAGAGCATAGTAGCCGATAGAGTAAAGGTGCCAACTAACAAGGCATAATTGGTGCCTTGTTGCATCGCAGTCATCCGGCGCATAATTCGATCGGTCTCGGTTGATCGAACACGCACCCGCAGATCACCTCGTTCTAGCTTCTCGATCGTATCTTCAATCCGACGCGGTAAACCCAGAGCAGAAGTACTCACCTGGGCTGCTTGCCGACCTAACTCACCCAAAAAACTACCCGCATCGGGTGTCATATTACCGTTCGTCATAAGCTGTAGGGCATAAGGTTGTGCCGCCTCCATAAAGTTAAAATCGGGGTCTAAGCCCTTACCCACCCCTTCGATGGTCGAAAAAGCTCGCATCACAAAAGTAAAGGTAGCTGGAAACCGAAAGGGTTGATCGTAAGCAATTTCGTAGAGATCGTCGCTGATCTGGGATATGGACTGCGCCTCAAAGGGTTTATCCATAAAATTATCGAGCATATATTGAATTGATCGACGCATCGGACTAACATCGCCGACGGCAGCAATTACACCTAGGTCAATCAAGGAACTCAACACCTGATCGGCATTCCGCTGGACGATACCACTCAAAGTGCCCATCAGCTTTTCTTTGGTCAAGATACCAATTTTGCCCATCATGCCAAAATCATAAAAAATCAGCTTGCCAGCAGGGCTAACGGCCACATTCCCCGGATGGGGATCTGCATGGAAGAAGCCGTCGGCTAAAATCTGGCGCAGGTAAGCTTGGGCACTGAGCAGGGCAATTTGCTTACGATCGATCCCAGCGGCTTCTAAGGCTTCATAATGACTAATTTTGATGCCCGGTAAATATTCGAGTGTCAAAACCTGCGGCGAAGAATAACGCCAAAAGATGCGGGGCACCATTACCCAATCTTCGCCCCGAAAATTGCGGCGGAAAGTGTCAGCATTTTGGCCCTCTTGCAAATAGTCAGTTTCTTCCCACAAAATCTTGCAACATTCGTCATAAATCCCCATCCAGTCTCGGCCTTTGCCCCATTTACGATGGTTTTGGAAATACCGGGCAATGCCGCGCAGAATTTCTAGATCGATCGTAAATAGTTTCTGAAGTCCTGGTCGCTGGACTTTGACTACCACATTTTCACCACTATGCAACTGAGATTGATGCACCTGACCCAGACTAGCGGCCGCTAATGGTACCGGATCGAAGCTAGCAAATAATTCAGGAACGCTCTTTCCTAATTCTCGCTCAATAATTTGCTCTACCACCTCGTAGCCAAAAGCTGGCACCCGATCTTGCAGCTTACTTAGCTCTTCCACATACTCAGCCGGAAAAAGATCGGCACGAGTAGAAAATAGCTGACCCAACTTAATAAAAGTTGGGCCGAGTTCTAAGAAAGTATCGCGCACCCAGATGGCCTGCCGTCGTCGCCGACTATTCAGCTTAGCCTCGGTATAACCTCCTAAATAACTCCATTTCTTGCCCGCCAACCACGAACTGTTCAAAAAACTGAGGACAAAGTACCAAATATCAACATAACGACGGCGCCGCGAGTAATTTTCTCGGTTCCAACGGTAGTCATTGTTATTCTCGGTAAACTGTTTAGACATATCGGAGTCTGGCAACTCCAGGATGGGGTTTTGGGATTGCAATGACAAAAGTAAAGAAGTGGTGGCAGGCACGCTGGCTGTTTACGGGGGTGAAGGAATTAAACACGATTCCGATAACGCTGAAGTTCCGCCCGTAGCCTAGCGATTTCGGCACGGAGGTCATCGATTGTTTCTTGCAAATCAGTAGAGGCAGTTTTATCATGCCCAGAACTAAAGCCGATCTCTTGTTCGGCGCGAGCAATCACTTCTTGCGTAAACTGCTTGAGCTTTTCGCGCTGTTCGGCATCAAATTTGCCCAGCTCACTTAAACCTACTGTCAAAGTCTCACTCACTTTGTCATTGATAGCTTGGGCGAAGGCTCGACCGATAAAAAAGCTGTTAGTAACGGGGTTTGTCATTGCTGCTGGTATTGTTTACAGACTCGTAAAGAATT
>JAYUSR010000204.1:0-11113 GCA_043755575.1 Synechococcales cyanobacterium | reverse complement strand
TGTAATTTCTGTGATAAAAAAACACCTATTTGGGGACTCACCTGTTCCTGAAGTTGAGCGCGAATTCCTTCCTCAATCTGTCCCAGATTGGTCATCTGACTTTTATCCGCATCAGCATACAAAATCTTGGCAATCGCTTGGACATGCTCGTCTAGTTTCACTTTTTCGGCTGGGGTCATGACTTTACTCCGTGAAAATGGATGCAACTACCATTATACAAGGCTTGATTTTTCTACCAAAAAGGATGAGATGCTCCCTAAGCCTGGTCTCTATTTAAGGATTAGGCTTATTTTTTTAGATAACCAGAAACTCAATCGTGTTAGAAAGCTAGAACAACACAGTTACTTCAATCCACTGCTAACATCTAAATGTGATGTGTATGACAAAAAATTAAGATAGTATGTTAAAAATTAATCATAGCTTAGCTTCCTTGATACTGGCTGTCTCAGCCATTTTACTATTGACAGCCTGTAGTGAAAATAAAATCGCTCAGTGCAATAAGTTTGCCCAGGTAAATGAAAAGGTCAGGTTTTCTTTGGCTAAATATGCTGAAAAAAATCAGTCTCTTAACGAAAAAGTATCGAAAGATCTAGCTGGATTTACGAAATTGGCCAGAGAAAGATCGCAACATCTCAGCCAATCAGCAATAGGGTTTGAGTCAGCACTGAAAATTATTGAAAGCTTAAATGTACAAAGCGAAAAGTTGAAGTCTTTTAAAAACGAATATATAAACATCACTAGATCGATCGGGGAATCTACTCAAGAACTTAGCAGGATTGCCTCTAAGCAAAGCCAGTCTACAGAAATAGATATAAAGAATGGTAGTCTATCGAAACTGGAACAAGATTTTGAGACTATTTCCATCAAAATAGCCAACAGCGGGGATGCGGAAAAGAAACTCATGGATAATTTCAACTTTTATTGCGGTGATTCTCAAAAGAAGTAGAGACAATTGCAGAAAATCATGATTATTGACAAAGTAAATATCTCTAGAAAGTAGTATTACTTCCCAGAAACCTTTATCGTAAAACCCCTTCCAACCAATGGACACAACAGAACTCGAATCTGTGACCTCTACAATGTCAATGTAGGCATGACATGGCTTGGAAAGATTATTCAATAAGGCTTTCGGGCATCGTCATTTAGCGACAGTGGTAAATAAGGTGGTAACGGGCTGCAATTTAGTATAGTTTTGCCAGTTTGGCTGATATCCCGATCGCAGTTGTCAGGATGAGAAATATTAAGGAGAAGAATCGAGTATCCTGTGCTCTTTGGTTGACTTTGATGTCTGTCAACTCGGTATGGATGCCTTTTATCTCGGCCTTAACTTCAGCCAACCCAACTTCAACGCCAGCAATCTGCTTTTGAACAGCATCATTACCGTCAGTGATTTGCTTTTGGATGGTGGTATTACCATCAGTGATTTGCTTTTGGATGGTGGTGTTACCATCAGTGATTTGCTTTTGGGTACTGGCTGATAATTCAGCAATCTGCCTTTGGGTGGCCAGTTGCCCCGTGGTGATTAAGTCCTTTAGCTGCTGAATGTCTGTATCGGTGACTGTAGCCATGTGCTAACCTCTAATTAGTTATTGATTTGTTTCGATCGCGCTGCTGTAAACAGTCTTTCGATAGAAACAGCCCTGGCCTTTACTGGTTGGGGCTGTTTCTATTCTATGGTGGGAAGGGGTGTTATTGGGTGCTATACGGGTTTATATCAACCACGAAGTTTCCACCCCATCCGCTCAGCCATCTCGGAGATGATTTGCTGTTTTTTATTGGCTATGTCTTGGCTATCATCCGGTGCTTCTGATTCTTTCGGGTCAACGCCTCCACCCTCGATGTCTATGTGTAGGATATTGGCTTCCATCCGCTGTAAGTTTTGGCTCAATTCAATTATCATGTCTCGGAGTTCGGCTAATCCGTCAGAATCAGCCTTTAATGATGGATGCTCTAACCAGAGATCGATCGAATCCTGCTCTATGCAATGGGTAATGAAGGAATTGATGGCCCAAGACATTGATCGGGCATTCCTTGCACACAGTTGAGTAAAATGTGTGCGCTTTTCCTCATCCACCAGTACCGACAGCATCGGCTTTTTATTGGTTGGCATCTGACTTTTACTGAAAGCTACTGGTTCATTCTAGTTTCTTTGTATTAAATACAAAGAAGCCCCATCAGGAATCTGGAGAGCTGGAATTGATTCCGGCTGCGAGTATTAGAAATAGGTGGTTTCATAGGCAGATATAAAGAACCTACCAAGAAACTACCGGAGGCAGCTAGATAATAGGGAGCGATCTGGGCTGAAAGTGTTATGAATAGGTGGTTTTACCGTTATCTACTAAAAGACCGTCGTGGCAATTTGAAACCTTGACAGAGAAAGGGGTTTGAGGACAATTGTCTTTTGCGCTTCCTATAGGAAACGCAAAAGCATCGGAGCATAAACAGATCTACTTTTAGCAGTTCACCTACCCCTCAATAATCGCTTTGGGTTCTCAAACAGGAAAATCGACCCAAACATATGAGCATCCCTTTTTGAGAGATTTGCCCTGTATTGGCTGGGGATTGGGAAACAACGTCCGTAGTCTGTTTAGTTCGCGTTTGGAGTAGAGATCAGTTCGGTGTCCTTGAGCGGCTACCCAGTGCGGAAGGTAATCAAGTACTGTCATACCCTCTGGTTGATGGGGAAGCGCTCGGAAGTAGTGGGAGACAGCCATTAAGAACGCTTTGTTCTCAGCGTCAGAGGGCATGATATAAGCGGCGTTTTTCAGTTTAATAGCAAGGTCTGAAATGGTGGTTAGTTCTATTTTTGTGGCCATTTTGGTAGATCTGAGGAATGTTGCTTCTTCTTTCAGTTTTGCCCAAAATATTTGCTCAAAGTACTGAAACGCAAATTGTGTATTTCTCTTCTGATCGTCACCTATTGATCGGGGATATTTTGGTCTTCTTTTTGCGATCGCCACCAGTTAAAAATATAGGTCATACGTTCTATAAAATGCTGTTATTAGAGTAGTATTTACAATTAATCTGTCTAAGTAGATGAATGCTCTAAAATTTTAAATATTTTCAGATCTCCGACCCTGTGTTTTTTGTAAGGAGACGAAGGAGACGAGGAGATTTGAGCTTGAAACCTTTTCTCTGTAACACTTTCTTTGTCTCCTTTCGTCTCCTTGCCCGTCTCCTTTTGAAAAAATGGCAAAGGAGACGGAAATCACTAAGCAAAACTGTTATACAGATAGAGTTTCAAGCTCAAATCTCCTCAATCTCCTTCGTCTCCTTTGCAGATCTCCACTCCCGGAAAATGTAATAGTAATTCTTTTTACCATTTACCGTGCGTTGATAAACTGATTTACTATTAGAAAGGGGTGCTAGCCATCCTAGTTTCTGTAATTCTTTAACTAGTTCACCCTGATCAACACTCATACAGAATTCACTTTTGAAGACTGTCGGGGGAACCCAAAACTCTTCAATCTGTCCATCATTTCCAACCTTCTTGTAAGCCAACAGATTACGGACTGGCTGGCTACTGCTTCCCCGTAAGTCATAAATCCGATCGCTGAATTCATTAGTCACTAACAAGTGTTCGATTCTTTCACAGGCTTGTTTAACCTCAATCGAACCTTCCCCGCCCCTGGTCTTTAGCCAGTCCTGAAACATGGTAGAAACAGCCCAATCGATTTGTTCAACTGGAAAAGGTAACAGGCCGTAGGAATGCGCCAGACCTAGAGCCACTTGCACCAAGGCAAAGCGGTTGGCGACCCGTCTGATCGCATGATTGGAGATGAGGCCAGTCAACTTATCAGCCACCAAGAAAACCTTTTTCCGTAGCCCGGACTTAATGCTTTCATCAGCTAGCTCCGCCACCAGCCGGGTAAGGAAAGCATCGATCGCTGTGCCGTGATTTTCTACTGTGCCCCGCTCTAACGCCTGGGCGAATTGCTTGGAATCATTGCAACCATGAATGCACTCAAAGACCCCATTAGTTGAGCCATCGGGAACAGCTGGAATGTCGGGCATTCGGACTTCTTGACCGCCCTTCACCTGAATGCCAGCCTGTTGGATATATCTGGCAATACCCACTTCACCGCTGGAAATAAACAGCAGTTGCCAGCTATTTGTTTTGCGGCTGGTGGTGTTGCGGTTCATCCGTGCTCTGCCCTCACCATTGGCCAGCATGTAGGCGATTTTCCCGACTTCGCGCTCGTCAGCTTCATTAATTTCGTCCAACGGTAACAGCATGTTGTCATGAGCCATCGCCTTTGCTTCTGCGCCGCTTCTAGTCATATTCCAGCGGGGGATATTCTTGATGCCGACCACCGAAGCCGCCGCCATCAGGGTGGTCGTCTTCCCGGCTGATGTGGGATGAAAGAAATGGAAGCCACCGCCTTCAATGCCCAAAGGTTCCAATAGCGGCGGGGCGAATGCTGCCCCAATGGCAAAGATTAAGCGACTGTTACCGCCACACTTGGCCGCTACTTGATCAATCCATCCTTTCAGATTCCCGGCTACTTCACAGGTGGTATCAGTGACCTTTTCCACATCTTTAAACCTCAGACTGGTATCGCCATAGGTCTTGGTTTGGGTCACAAATGAACCGCCGGCCCAGCCCGTCGAGTCGGTAATAGTGTATTTCTTTTCTACTTCCGCGCCGATGTTGTTGAAGTACTGGAGTAGATATTTCTTTTTATCGTCCTCGATGTAATAGCCCATCGCGTACAGTTCAGTTACCAAGACCGCGCTATCAGACACGATTAAGCTTCTGGGCATTGTCCAGCGCAGTAAATGACCTTCGTAGCTCATGAATTCTAGATGGAGAGCGGCTCCATTACCTGCGGTGTTATTGACCCGTGCCACGGCCTGGATGTGATGCCCAATCCGGCGGGGCTTCTTCCAACCGCCCTCGCCATCTGGTTCATGTCTAAATAGCCCTGCTTCGATCGAACTGGTGAAGTAGGGCTTATTACTTGTCTGAGCTTCTCCGTCTCCCAGTGCCCGCCGCTGTTTCATCAGTTGATTGATAGCTGCCACGCCCTGGGCTGCGATTAGATCGTCAACTCCTTTATGGGGATAATCCTTCAGCTTCCAGCTCACGCGGTAACAGGCTACTGCCCCCGCATTGAGACAGACTTTGGTTGTAAAGTTCACTGCGCTCGTCACCAGCGCCTTTGTTTTGGGATTCTCGTCCTGGTCAAAGACGAATATTACTGCCCGTTCTGGTATCGCAGCTCGGAGACCAGCGATCAGGGTTGGATCGTCCTCTAAGGTTTCCGATTTCCGATAGGCTCCCCAAATACCGGGCAGGGCGATCGCCAGATAGCCATGAGACAGTAAACAGGCCGCTTTCTTGGCTCCCTCTGTTAGGACTAGGGGAATTTGTTCTTTCTGCTCGATCGCCCACGGCCAAAAGCCTTTATCTTCAGTGTCGGGACTCTTTTCCCCTTGGCGTTCGGTGTATTGAGCTGCTACTCCATAACGCTGGGCAATGTTCAGACCAATGGCAAAGGGTACTCGGAGAGCGAAGTATTCGGTAGATTCCTTTGGGGGATGTTCGTACTTGATGGGCTTATCTTTCTGAGGATCGAACTGGGGCTGATTGGGCTTGAAACATCCCCAGTTCATCGGCTCCCCAGTGTTGATGTCTAGGCCAGCGCACCACCAGCCATCCCCTAAATCCCGGTAACGCTTAAAGCGTGCCGATATCTGGCCGCCATTCAGTCGGGAGATATCTGGGGAATAAAGTAAGGCTTCTGCGGCTTGTTCACCGTCTAGAGATTCAAAGTTAAGAACGGCGATCCGGTGATCGATCGAGCTGGCTTTTAACTCAGCAATATGGCTCTCAGTAAGAACAGCATCTAACTGTAGTATTTCGATATGCTTATCAGTAGCATGATTATCTTCTTTCATAACATTTTCTCAATGGGTTGTTTAAATGAATGCCGGAAGGTAAGACTAACGCCTGGAACATTGGTTGTGAAGCTATCCGGCTTTACTCCACAACAGAAATCCCTAGCAGCTTGTCCGAGCTGCTAGGGATTTCGCTTTAAGATGTCGATCGATACACCAACAAAAAGTCGGGAAACAGAACGCCTGAATTAAGCTTGGAAAGAGGAATCAGCATAGTATATAGATCTATTTTTTTATTGTTTGGCCATCCCCAGAAGGCTGGAGAGGGCTTTTTTATGCGCATTGTGAGCTGGGCAAACTGGTGAGAAAGTTCTCTACAGCTTTCTGATGAACCGGAGAATCCGGCCCATTCACTAGCCAGTCGATTACCAGTGGAACATTCCATAAAACAGTGGGAGATTCTGGAACCCTTACCCAGTAAATTCGCTCTGGCAGGATGCCATCTTGTCTTAGTTGTTTCAATTTGTCGAAGCTTAGTCCAGTGGCCGTAGTAGTATCCCTTGAAGGGGAAAATGTTCTAGGCCAAGGCTTTTTTTTGGCTGGTGCCATAGTTGTTACTCCTGTGATTGTTTACTTAAGTTGGAAAGGTGAGGGCTAGGGGTGTAATCAAGGTATGTAGAAATCCGTTTAATCGCTAGGTAAAGTTTGTAGGCGGTTTACTTTTCTTCTCAATAGGTATAAGTAATGTGTTAGCAAAGTTATGAGATACATTAAGATGCGCCTGTTTGCAGTCCTCCATAGCTTCTACTACCTCCGCCTTACTAGAAATAGATGAAAGCCATAGCCATAAATTATCTAAAGCGTGAAGTACAACAATTTCATTAGTGACATCAGGGACTTGATCAGCTGCTATGAGAATTTCTTCGTCAAAGTCTTTGATTCTTTCTTTCATCTTGCGATATTGAGTTTGACCAACCCCTCGGTAAGATTGTGATTCCCCTTCAATCATCCCCAAGAATCTCAATGTAATATTGGATCGAAATATCACAGCAAAGAGAGAATTACGATCTTTGACATTTACATGAATAGATACACCAGTGCCTCTGTAAGAGGCGTAAAATTTATTATCATTTTCTAGGAATTTCAATAGTTCGCAATCTGCTAATTTCCAGGCTTTATATGTACAAACGAACGCATTAACTATTGAACAAAAATAATCTCTGTAGTATTTCACTTTCTTGTCAACTAAGATTCCTTCATTCTCAAAAAATATGTCATAGTCACCCCCGCAAAAGTTATAAGCTAAGAAAGCTTCACTCAATAAATTTGCTATTGAGCAGCATTGAATCCAATATGACTCAGTGTCGCTATCCCAATCCTTGTCTCTCAGCTCTAAGATTGGATTTACGAAGATGGGATTGCGAAAAAGCTCCTCGTCAAAAAGTATCTTAGTGTAGTGGTATTTGTCTGAAATCATTTTGATTCTATAGTTGTTGCTAGTGATACAACCCTTAACCACCCGAGCATATTTATTTTGAACAATGAGTCTCATTAGATTTTTGTAATCTCGTGTATTTAATTTTGGAATCCTCTGTTGTCTCTGGATATTCCGAAAAGCATGTTGCACTGTTCTAGAATCAATATCATCTTGTCTATTTCTAAACCGCTGAACAAACAAATCAATATGATATTTATCCCATTGAAAAACATCCATTTCTAAACCTCCACAAATAGAAATTCTTTGGCGATCACATGAGCATAGGTATCCAGCAAAACCCGTTTGTCATGTCCGGTCTGTTCTGCCAATGCGATCGGATTTGCCCCAGCCGCCAGAGCATGACTAATAGCAGAATGTCTGATCGCATAAGGTTTGCGATACTCGATCGAACACTCCGCTAAAATCTTCTTCCACGCTCTCGGCCTGAAGTTCTGGTCATCGATCGCCCCGCCCTTGGGACTGGGAAACACTAAATCATCAGGATTAGGCTGTAACCTTTGGTATTTCTCAGTTAGAGCTAACTGAATAACTGGTAAAAGTTGAACCGTCCTAGCCTTGCCTGTCTTTGTTGTCCGGCGTGTTCCCCTGGTGACACTCTCACCAATCCAAGCAGTCGAATAACCTGCCCCAAGATGCTTCCACCTCAGACCAGCAGCTTCACCAAATCGACAGCCAGTATTAGCTAAGAAGGAAACAAACCCTGAGTAATGGCGGTAATGGGAATGATGATTAAAAGTCCTGAGAATGACCTGTAACTCTTCAATGGTGAAAGGTTTAACCTGCTGTGTAGGAGATGGCTTGAACCTTTGTTTAATGCCACGCCAGGGATTATCAGTAGCTAGCTGATATTTATCCTGTCCCCAATCCCAACAGTTCAGGAGTAGCCGGATTCTCTCTTTGCTTACCTGCCCTGTAAGAGTTTCCGCACAGATAGCAGCGAAGTCATCGGCGTGGTGCTTCCCGATGTTATGAGCTGGTTTGTTCAGATACTTTTCCAGCATCACCGAAATTGGCTTGTACCTGGACTTGATTGACGACTGAGCTAGTCCCCTACTCTTGAGTTCATAGGCAGTGAACCTATTGAATAGCTCGAACGTTGATACCTCTGTAGGATTTTTGCCCAGAATGCGCGATCGATATTTCAGCAGCGTTCCATCATAATGACCCGTCTGAAAATCTAGCTCGATCTCATTCTTCTTTTTGTGGGCTAGCGATCGACCGATTGGGGAATCACTTATCCCCAAAGATATACAGTGGCGCTTGACCCCATCATTGAATCGGAGGCGTAGCTTGCCGCGCTGGGCTTCGATTGTTACTTTCATTTCGGTGGTGGTAAGTATGGTGGTAATTTTTACCCCCGTTAACACCCCTCAACCCACTTGTCAAAAAGCTTATTGACAAAACAACGGTTCCTAGAAAGTAGTATCACTTCCCAGAAACCCTTATTGTGGAACCCCTTCCAACCAATGGACACAACAGAACTCGAATCTGTGACCTCTACAATGTCAATGTAGCGCTCTAACCAACTGAGCTATGCGTCCTTACGGCTATCGACTAGCCAGAAACACCATTGTACAAAAAGTTGTCCTTGCTGTAAACAAACTAGATCGAATGAAACAACTTAGGTATTGATCGACTGATAGCGAAAGGTCAGCAATAGGTTAAAATGCCCGTACCCAATTCCTGGAAATTTCGCTCACCGGGCAGTCCCTAGCTTACCAGTATGAACAATTACATCGTTTCCCTCACTCTGTTCGCCGCCACCTATGCCATTTTCAGCCTGGGCTTGAACCTACAATGGGGCTATACCGGGCTAATTAACTTTGGTCATGTCGCATTTTTAACGATCGGAGCCTACACCACCGTATTACTGAGCACTAATGGCGTGCCGCTATTACTAGCAGTATTGGCAGGTGGGGGCTTAGCAGCTTTGCTAGGGCTATTGGTGGGAATTTCCACGCTGCGGTTGCGAGAAGATTATCTAGGGATTGTAACGATCGGCATTTCCGAGCTAATTAGATTGATTGCCCAGAACGAAGGATGGCTAACCAAAGGCTCCTTCGGTATTCAGGGTTATCCACTTCCCTTGGATTTTACGCCGACCTATCCGACTAAAATTGCCTACATTGCTCTATTAACAGTCATTTTTGGAGCCACCATCTGGAGCCTATGGAAATGGTCACGGCGGGCACCGCAGCGCTGGTGGAAAGCTTTGTTGGCAATTCTTAGCGCCTTGATCGTCTATATTGCTGGTGCTATATCTCTCTACGAATATACTAGTGGGGCAGGGTTAATGCTGTTGGCGATCGTCACCCTGGCAGTAATATTTGTCGGCTTAGAAAAGTTAGTGGTTTCACCATGGGGAAGAGTACTTAAAGCTATTCGGGAAGACGAAGAGGTTCCTAAAGCCTTGGGTAAAAATGTTTTCTGGTATAAGTTGCAAGTACTAATGCTGGGGGGAGGCATTGCTGGTATTGCGGGGGCTTTTTATGCTTGGCAGATTACCAGTGTCTACCCCACTAACTTCGAGCCAATGATGACTTTTAACGCCTGGACAATTGTGATGTTGGGTGGCGCGGGTAATAATGTGGGCGTAATTTTAGGGGCGGTAATTTTTTGGACTTACGATACGATTACCCGTAATGATGCTGTTATCAACTGGCTGGGTGGGAGCTTACATTTAACTAGTGACAAAATTGGTGCACTGCGCGTGATGATTATTGGTTTGATTCTAATGATTATTATGATGTGGCGACCTCAGGGCTTGCTTGGCGATCGCAACGAATTAACTCTTGGGAAGTAATCAGGAATATTAAAATCATGACAGATTTGTTACAAGCACAGGGTTTATGTAAAAGTTTTGGGGGCATAAAAGCTGTAACCCAAGCTAACATTACAGTGCCAGCAGGGAGTATTACCGGTTTGATTGGCCCGAATGGGGCGGGTAAAACAACTTTTTTCAATTTGCTCTCGAACTTTATTAACCCGGATCAAGGAAAGGTGGTTTTCAATGGTCAGGAGGTGCAAAATTTGCCCTCTTATCGCATTACGCAGCTGGGGATGGTGAGAACTTTCCAGGTGGCGAAGGCGCTATCGCGGTTATCGGTTTTAGAGAATGTGATGCTAGGTGCGCAAAAGCAGACTGGTGAACAGTTTTGGCAGGTGTGGCTACAGTCTCGATCGGTTACTAGGGAGCAGCGTCAGTTGACTGAAAAAGCGCTGTCAATTTTGAATGATATTGGTTTGGGGGCGAAGGTGCATGATTATGCGGGAGGTTTGTCGGGGGGGCAACGGAAGTTGTTGGAGATGGGGCGGGCGTTGATGAGTGATCCGAAGCTGATTTTGTTGGATGAACCAGCGGCAGGGGTAAATCCGCGTTTGATTGATGATATTTGTGGTCATATTCAAACGTGGCGGCAGCAGGGGCTATCGTTTTTGATTATTGAGCACAATATGGATGTGATTATGAGTTTGTGCGATCGGGTGTGGGTGTTGGCGGAGGGTCAGAATTTGGTGGATGGGTTGCCGAAGGAGGTGCAGGGGAATCCGCAGGTGTTGGAGGCTTATTTGGGGAATTAATTATTTTTCGCTTGCTTGAACTAGCGGAACGTAGGTCATGTTATCTAGATTAGTATTAAAACTTCTAAATAAAATTTACCAATATGGTAAAACATCTCAAAGCTGACCTCCGCTGGGCTTCTTTCAAAACTCTGGAACAACTTCAAATCAAGTTAGGTCAACTATTGGCTGAATTAACTCCTGAAATTATTGCTG
>JAYUSR010000203.1:0-11217 GCA_043755575.1 Synechococcales cyanobacterium | reverse complement strand
CAGAGAAAGCAAAAGAAATAGGAATCAAACCGGATAGTTCAGTTGTTCAAAAAATGGCAGATGCGATTCGGATAAACAGTGAATTGATTAGCGCTGATGACACTTTTAAATGGTTAGAAGATAATTGCTTGTCTACTAACGATTTTGAAGAGGTTGTTCTTTTGTCACTATTCACAAACGAATTAGCAAATACCCTATTTGCTAATAAAGTAAAACCATACTTCTTTGAGAACCAACTGAATTATGTGGGAATTGTCATGTATGAGATTGTTCTTGACGATCATGACTTGGCAATGGAGCTTTTTTATGCTGCGCAAGAAAATGAAATTAGCTTCCATGACGCTGCTCACCAATATATTCAAGACCCAGAATTGCGTCGGCATGGTGGTTATCGAGGAGTATTAATGCGTAAAGATTTAAAACCTGAAATTTTGGCTGCTGTTTGTGCAGCCAAACCACCTGAATTAATTAAGCCGATTATTACATCATCAGGGGTTCATTTGATTTTTGTAGAGGAAATAGTAAAGCCACAATTAGATGATCAGTTGTGTCAACAAATTTGTTTTGATTTATTCAATGAGTGGATGAGACAGGAAACTAGTAACTGGGAAGTGATCGCACAGATTTAAAGACATCAATCACGAACTTGTAAAACTGTGATATGTTTTGAAATCTCATATTAATAAAATTCTATCAATAGAGAGATTACCAGATTACCTCTATTGATAGAATACAAATAAGTATTAGCTAGAACTCATTCTACTAACTTTGATGATGTTTGTACTATTCGAACTCCCTTCATCATAAGTGTTCTCGAAAGTATAGAATGGAAAAGAATTAGGAAAAGAAGCTACTGACGAAAACGATATTTTTACTCGATTTAAAAATAATCTCCCGCCAATTACTTTATCCATTTCTGAAACAGTAAGCTTTTGGTTATAGCTTTGGAACAAGTTAGAAATGATAATCATGGATTCTACCTTTAAGTTGTGAGTGGTTATAATATTGAACTAAATTACTAGATTGTGTTTTATGTTTTTCTACTACTAATATCTCAGCAATCGCATAGAGCGAGACATGCCAACTGCTAACTTTCGCAGTACCAATAAACTTGAGCGATTTTACAAAACAAAATAACAGATTTGTACTGAGTCAGTTTCATCAAATAAATCGAAATTTATCTGCAACAGTATCTAGTTAGGTTGCTGATAAATTGAATGAAAGAAATTATCCGGCTGTCTGATGGAGTAACAGAAATTAAGAGAACATTTGAAACCTAGACTAGGTAGCGTTTTTAATAATTCAAGCTTTTGCTCAAAACTCTACTAGTTAAAGATTTACGTGGGTAGCTTTCAGATATCTTTCAAAGTTGACCCGAATTTGAATTTACCTGTGGAGATAGCAAGGCCAACCCCACAAGTAGCACTCAATTGAATTTCTTTAGCTTCACGATCAAGTTTACTACTTCAATGAGCGGATCATAGTGGTGCTTTTAATAGAAACTAGAAGGTCACAACAGGACTAGCAGAATTACTACTACCATCACTGAATATGTTAAATTGGAGGATTGGTACAATGGCAATATTAATATCAATACTCACCAAAGAACCTTTTCTACCACCCAAAACTGCTACCATTTCTGGAACAGTAACTTCTTGGATATAGCTTTCAGACAAATCAGAAATAATAATCATATTTTTACCTATTATGAGTGAGAAAAAAACCTTCAATACTTGTAAAAGTCAGTGAAATTATTCTTGCAAGTATTGTTATGGTAGTGGATAGTCCTAAAGAAGAGTTGTGAAGTTTTAATCTTCTTTAGGACTACTAGTGAACAATCTATCTACTGAAAGATGCGGACACCGGCATCGTTATAAGAATCATCGGAATACACATTGTATTGCTCAATATCAACGTCAGCGTCTTTAGAGGAGTAATAGCCTCCACAACACCATTTCTTTCCACAATAATCTTTCTTTCCACCGCCACCGATAATTGCTGACATTTCGTCAGCAGCAACTTCTTGGACATAGCTTTGAGACAAATTAGAGATAACAATCATGGTTTTTGCCCTTTGGTTAAATTGGATTAGAAAAGCATCAATGCTCATGAACTCTTAAGCTTTTCGGAAATTAAGGAATGAAAGCTAAATAAGTCGCAATAGCTTACTGCTACCGATATTCGGGTCTCTCAGCTAGAAATACAGGTTATTTAGCTCTCGATCCTCAGCAGTAGTTGACCTACTACTTACTGATCGATGCGGACATCAGCATCGTTGTAAGAATCATCAGAGAATACATTGTATTGCTCAATATCAACGTCAGCGTCTTTAGAGGAGTAGTAGCCTCCACAACACCATTTCTTTCCACAATAATCTTTCTTTCCACCGCCACCTATAATTGCTGACATTTCAGCAGCAGCAACTTCTTGGACATAGCTTTGAGACAAATTAGAGATAACAATCATGGCTTTTACCTTTTAGTTAAGTTGGTTAGAGAAAAGTGAATTGCTCTTCTCTTCCTACATAATGCGCCTTGTGTCTGGGCATTGCAAGAGTTGTAGAGTAAAATAAAAGACAAAATTATTTTATTTATCGAAGGAGGTTTTCGCAATGAACCATAGTTACTTAAAAGGCTGCAAACCTATGCTGCACAACTTTTTAATTCTGATTGATTGCCGTGATGTAGTTAAAAAATGATGACTTAGAGTCGCTTTAGGGTTACTTTTAAAACCGATATTGTTGATCAAGTGTAGATATTATGTCTTTTTATCATGATCATTTTCATGTATTTCAACGTTGCCGACCACTGTTATACTTACTCCAGATCCCAAGCCAGCTAACAAAGTAATTAGTTTCTTTGGTCATTCATCATGTTGAGCTTCTGACTAGCTGTTCGTACCGACTAAAATTTTTTATGTATCAGTTTGTTCCACCAACTCTCGCTTTCTTGATCAGTCTCGTAAGTGTATGGTTGATTAAGACTCGACTCAGCAAACAACTTCTCGATATTCCCAACGAGCGTAGCTCCCATACCATTCCCACACCACGCGGTGGCGGACTAGGCTTTATCATCGCCTTTGCTGTTACCTTGCCGCTCTTACTACCACTAGCTAACTTCTTACCTATTTACTTGGTTCTTACTCCTCTTGTTGTCATTGGCTTGATTGATGATCGGCAAGGAGTGCCTTCAAAAATTCGCTATCTAGTTCAAATTTTCACAGCTAGCATTGCGGTCTATTACTTTGGAGCATTTTCCCAACCCTGGCTGACCAACGGGGGAATCTTTGGCTCAGTAATGTCGATCGGACTAACTCTCATTGCCTTTACCGCCATCATCAACTTCTATAACTTTATGGATGGTTTAGATGGAATTGTGGCGGGCTGTAGCCTAGTCCAAGTTATATTTCTAGCTTTTTATCTTCAACAGCCATCGCTCTGGTTACTCGCTGCGGCTTTAGTTGGTTTTCTATACTGGAACTGGTCACCCGCTAAAATCTTTATGGGCGACTCAGGCAGTACTTTTTTGGGAGCGATAATTGCCATAAGCCTACTACCCAACAAAGACCCTGAGATCGCTTGGTCAGGCTTGGCTATTACCCTGCCGTTAGTTGCTGATACCATCTACACTCTGGTTTGTCGGCTGCGCGATCGGGAGAATATTTTTCAGGCTCATCGCCGCCATCTTTTTCAACGCCTCCAACAATCTGGGCTTACTCATGCTACCGTAGCGAGTCTTTACATCATTACCAATCTCACGATCGGAATTCTGCTGTGGACATTGCCAATTACTGGTGCACTTGTTAGTCTGACACTAGTATTGGGTAACATTTTCATAGGCGAGTTCTATTTATCAAAAAGACTTCAATCGAAAAAACCGAATAAAGCTACTGAGTAACCAGTAATAACTAAATTTAAGTTAATTAAATATGCAATTATTCAGGAATATTGCTTTTACAGTCAGTATATATAAGGACTGTGTTATTCGGCATGACAGTTTTTTGTGTTCAGTAGAATTGAAACTCCAACTGTGCAATAGTTTTGGAAAAGCCAGAGTTCAACTTACTTTAAAATTCTACTCCGACAGCAATGAAATTAGCGAAACGCTTCTTAGACTTATTTGTAACAATACCTTTCTTGATTTTAGGCGCTCCTTTGTTACTAGTTCTCAGTATTCTGGTCAGAATTAAGCTAGGTGCTCCGATCTTCTTTCAGCAAGAGCGACCTGGCTTAAATGGCAAACCGTTTATCATGTATAAATTTCGCACCATGACCGATGCTCGGGATGCTTATGGTGAGTTATTGCCAGATGATGATCGATTCACGAAGTTTGGTAAATTCATCAGGAGTACAAGTTTAGATGAACTACCAGAGCTATTTAATGTCTTGAAAGGAGAGATGAGTTTAGTTGGCCCCCGCCCATTATTGATGAAATACCTGGGCAGGTATTCTCCCGAACAAGCTCGCCGCCATGAAGCAAAACCGGGGATCACTGGCTGGGCACAAGTTAATGGGCGAAATGCAATCAGCTGGAAAAAGAAATTCGAGCTAGATGTCTGGTATGTAGATAACTACAACCTGTTTCTAGACATCAAAATACTAGTTTTGACGATTAAAAAAGTCCTCATTAGAGAAGGGATATCCCAGGCTAATCATTCGACAATGAGTGAGTTTTACGGTGATTCCCGAGATGTTTAAGGCAGAATACTGATTATTTTTGTCAAGAATGATATTATTAGATTCTAGTAGTACTACTATTTTGAATAAGTTCAATCTGAACAAATTCAAGGAGTATTAATTAAGCTAGCGAGCATTCTAACCAGATTTGACCTTGTGGTAAGGGGCCTTGGGTTTCCAACATCGATAGCGAGGAAATTGTGGTTTGCGCCTCTGAATCAAATCTTTACGAAGATAAAACTAGTCTCATTTCCGCTTAGATTTTGACAGACTCGCCAAAAGGATTACAACACTTATGAAGCCAATTCTCCTTTCCACTCCCCACATGGGCACCGCCGAATTCAAATTTGTTCAAGAAGCTTTTGCGACTAACTGGATTGCCCCAGTGGGTCCGCACATCGATGCCTTTGAAGAAGAGTTGTGCCAAGTAACTGGCTCTAGTTATGCCGCTGCGGTTAGCTCCGGCACCGCCGCTATTCATTTGGCACTTCGTCTATTGGGGGTCAAACAAGATGATGAAGTCTTTGTCTCCAGCCTCACTTTTATTGCTTCAGCTAGTCCGATAATTTACCAAAATGCTAGGCCAGTATTCATTGACAGTGATACTAGTACTTGGAATATGAATCCTCAGCTTCTTATTGATACATTGCATCAGCGTGCTCGCAGCGGGAAGCTACCGAAGGCGGTATTATTGGTTCATATCTATGGTCAAAGTGCTGACCTTGACCCGATTTTGGAAGTTTGCAACCAGTACGAAGTTCCGGTAATTGAAGATGCGGCTGAAGCGTTGGGGGCTACGTACAAAGCTAGTCACGTTGGCACCTTCGGACGTATTGGCATGTACTCTTTTAATGGCAATAAAATTATCACTACTTCTGGTGGTGGTATGTTGGTGTCGGAAAATCCGGAATTTATTGAAAAGGCTAAGTTCTGGGCAACTCAAGCGCGAGATGCGGCTCCCCATTACCAACATTCGGAAACTGGCTATAACTACCGCATGAGTAATGTTTTGGCTGGTATTGGTCGTGGCCAGCTTCAGGTTTTAGCTGACCGGGTGAATGCTCGTCGCCATAATTTTGAAGTCTATCATCAAGCTTTGGCCGAGATCCCAGGTATTGACTTTATGCCAGAGGCATCCTTTGGGCGTTCTACCCGGTGGC
This sequence comes from Synechococcales cyanobacterium, assembly GCA_043755575.1. GTDB lineage: Bacteria > Cyanobacteriota > Cyanobacteriia > Cyanobacteriales > Chamaesiphonaceae > JAAFHZ01. Next base: position 5,382 of record JAYUSR010000203.1, on the reverse strand, counting down.
TGACTGCTTTGACAATCGATCCAGCATTGTTTGGAGTCGATCGAGAACATGTTCGTCTGGCTCTCAACGAGCAACGAATCGAATCGCGGCCGGTTTGGAAGCCGTTACATATGCAGCCGGTTTTCAAGCAATGCGAAGCGATCGGTGGCCAAGTGTCTGAAGCTTTATTTGAGAATGGCCTGTGCCTGCCTTCTGGCTCTAATTTGACGATGGAAGATCTCGATCGAGTGATTAAAGCGATTAAGGCTGCTTATAAACCAGCACAGGTTTTAGGTCAGCACCGATCGCCAGAACGTCAATCTGTGCTGGAAAGCTAGGATTGTAGCCGCTGTTTTTGCTAAAATCTGGGAGCTATTGCTCTTTTGACCGCCATCATGAAACTAGTTTGTCAGCAAGTCGATCTCAATTCTAGTCTCTCATTAGTAAGTAGAGCCGTTCCCAGTAAACCTAGCCAGCCGATTTTAACTAATATCAAGCTGGAAGCTAATATTGCATTACAGCAAGTGCGGCTGACCGGGTTTGATACCAGCTTAGGTATTCAAACTAGCTTTGCCGCTGTGGTCAGTGCTGAGGGCGTTATTGCGTTGCCAGCCAAGTTGTTAAGTGATATTGTCTCGCGCTTGCCCAGTGGCGATATCACTCTAGACGATACAGCTAGTAGTGGTGATTCCCTGATGATGACGGTGCAATCAGCTACTGGTCAATATCAAGTGCGCGGTTTGAGTGCCGAAGACTTTCCCGAGCTGCCGACCTCCGCTGAAAATGAAGTCCAACAGCTGCCAACTATTGCCCTGATCGATGGATTGCGGGGTGCTTTGATCGCCTGTAGTCAGGATGAAACCAAACAGATTTTGACTGGAGTTAATTTTAAAGTAGAAGCCGAAAAACTAGAATTTGCCGCCACTGATGGGCACCGGCTTAGCGTGGTCGAAGCCTATCCTGAGAATGTGGATGGAGCTGAACCAGAGTTGGTGAAAAGTTTGGAATTAACTGTACCAGCGCGAGCGTTAAGAGAGTTAGAAAAAATGTTGGCTACCAAACCAGCTACCGAAAAAGTTGGTTTACATTTGGGTGCTGGTCAGGTAGTTTTTGAGTGGGAGACGAGTCAGGGTCAGCAACAGCTGACCACGCGCACTCTAGATGGTAGATATCCAGACTATCGGATGCTGATTCCCCAGCGGTTTGATAAACAAGTGACGATCGATCGCAAGCAACTGGTCTCTGCTCTCGAACGGATTGCGGTCTTGGCGGATCAACACAATAATCTAGTCAAATTTACGATTAGTAACAGCGCACAGTCTGTCTATTTATCAGTAGAAGCCCAAGACATTGGCAGCGGTAAAGAATCGCTCTCGGCTCAAGTGTCTGGGGAAGATTTAGAAATTGCTTTTAACGTTCGCTATCTATTAGACGGACTAAAAACTATCAGTACCCAAGAAATTTTGATTAGTTTAAACGGAGTGCTAGAACAAGTAATCTTTTCGCCATTAGGCGGGGTCAAAATGATTTATTTAGTCATGCCCGTCCAACTTAGAAGTTAACCTGTCGATTACTGTCAAATCCTCACTAGTCGCATGTTCATCAATAATTACGGGCTGATCTAAATTTGCTGAATCCGACCAACTTAATTGAATGCGCGGTCCAGAGGTTGCTAGTCGAAATACCATGCCATCAGTCGCTATCGCTTTAGAAATGGGTTGGCCATCCGAGCTGTAGGTACCATTGGTACTCATATTTACCACTCGCCATCCAGATTCATTGCGCCGCAGCTCTACATGGTGTCGAGAAACTACGGCGCTGTACAAGACAACACTATTATTGGTAGCACGACCAATGCTCACCATGGTTTCGTTCGTGAATGTCCAACTCTGAGTTGGAACTGATTTAGTGGGATGGAGTAGAGAGACGATTATCACGTTGGCCACAAGACAAAAAAATTACTGTTCAGGTATTAGTAAAGTGTATGTCAGAATGTTTCCCAATTCAGCACTGAGAATGTCTATTCTTAGTGCTGAATAGGCAATCTTACATGTTTTGAAACAGAAAAGTTACTAAATCTCCCTTGCCTAAGCTGATGCGATCGCCAACTCGTAACAGATGACGATTACCAGTGGGTAAAGCATTGTGGTTAACATAGGTACCATTGGCACTACCCATATCTTCTAAATAAACAGAGTCGCCATCAACGCGAATGTCGGCGTGAACACGAGATACGACTTCCGAACAGGGAAACCCTGATACATCAATATCTGGCGGAATTTGCTCATTGGGTTTGCCAACGTGCACCACGTTCAGGCTCAACGGAATTTCGATCACCTTGCCACTTTGGACATGGGTGAACTGAAAACGCTGTTGCTGAAGCTGAGTGGAAGATGGTGAAGCTGTTCCTGGGGTGGTGGGAGTCGCCACGCTTGGTGTAACTGGCAAGGCAATTTCAGGCTCAGGAGAAGCCACTGGTGATATCGGCGGCAGACTGATTAATACTGGTGCGACTACCGGTTCTGAAACGAGAGGTGAGATCGGCTCACTAACGACTGGTTCGGTAACGGCTTGTGCACTTGCTGCTCCAGCAATGACAGTGGGTGGGAGATTAGATGCGGTTGATTCACTAGATAAGGGCGGCGGACTAGTCGCTACCGGCATTACCGAGGCGGCCAGTCCAGTGCCGCACTGACCGCAAAACGTTGCATCTAGCTGAACTGTTGCTCCACAGTTAGGGCAGCTCGTCGTGGCTGGCAAAGGCGTGAAGCAAGCTTCGCATTGAGTAGCACCGGAGGGATTCTGGTGGCTGCAATTAGGACAAATAGTCATAAATAGATGGCAATTACTTAAACATTATTTTAGTACTGGAAAATTTGATCTGCTGTCACAGCGATAGCCAATATTCTTGGTCTAACGCTTACTGAAAGCGAAAATCACCAGCACGGAAGAGCCTCAATTCCAGAATAGAGGAAAAACTGCTTTATTTTATTTTTTGTTCACAAAAATCTGCGCAAAAATTGTACTGGCTATGCTAAAACTTGGGCAGCTAAAGCATCTAACCACCACCATAATTCACCACTGGGCTGAATCAGCTTAGCTGGATATTGCTGAGCATCAGCAGTATCTGAAAATACTTGCTGAAGTGCGGCTTGTTTATTGGCACCAGTGACCACAAAAGCCACACAGTGCGCTTGGTTAATGATGGCTGTTGTCAGCGTCAAACGCGGTTCTCCATCTTTACTCCCAACGGTGGTTAACTTTTCGATCACCCCTAAGGCTGGTGTGTGAGGAAACAACGAAGCGGTATGACCATCTTCACCCATGCCCAACAGCACCAAATCAAACTGGGGAATTTGGCCGAGGGGCAGTCCGAAACTTTTTAATATTTCTGTTTGGTATTGGGTCGCACATTGCTCTGGCTGACCGGCCTCGGTTGGCCAAGGATGAATATTGGCTGCTGGAATCGGCACCAGGTTTAGCCAGCTTTGGCGAGCCATTAACTCATTGCTATTGGGATCGGTGGCTGGAACATAGCGCTCATCGCCCCAAAATATCTGAAGCTGCTCCCAAGGTAGACTGCTACTAGCTAATGCCTGATAAATCACCTTGGGCGTGCTCCCCCCGGCCAGAGCAATGTAAGCTTGCCCGCGCTGTTCGATCGCCTTGATCACAATTGTTTGAATCCATTTAGAAATTTCAGCCACCAATATGGTGCTGTCTGGAGCTACTTTAATATTATTTTTAGTCATACCCTACATGCCAGATTTCCTTTTATGTTAGATGTTTTTTGGAAAGCGCCGTCAATCAAAAAGCCGCTGGTCATATTTGACCAGCGGCTTTTAATGTTTAAAGCTCTCATCGGGCGTTTAGCCCACGAACTTTCTAGCGGGCGTTAAAGCCCAAATACCTTATCATCAGTGCCTACATTGTAGCATTCACTAATTCATAAAACAACTCATCAACAAACCGACCTATTGCTTTAGCACGGGCTAGTTTGATAGGATTTTTACCCTTCAAAATAACGAACCTAGCGTGTAGTCTTTCACCATCATCACCCTTGAGCCGTGAGCGACCAGATTCAATGCGGGTAAAGTGCCACAACCATAGCGCTTGCCTAGACGCTTGAGATCCGGCCTTTTTAGTTGCAGTGGGTGATTTACCGCTCTGCTCTCTGGTTGGTGCAACACCGAGCATTTTGGCAAACCGACGGCGGCTCAGGTGTTTAAGCGTTGGTTTACCGCTGACCTTGCCCTTAGATAGCTCTGTGATGGGTTTTCTGTCATCACCAAGGAAATTGGTCAAGGGGAAAATCTGAGATATCAAAACGGCTTGAGTCCTTTCGCCCATGCCAAAGCGGGACATCACTCGGCGATAAGGTGCGTAATCTGGGTCATGCAACATTGTGACCAGTTCAGCAAATACCCGCCGTTCTTCAAGCAGCAATGAATTCAACAGCTTAGCCATGGTTTGAATTTCCGTGGTCAGACCAATCCCAATAGATACCGCCAGCTCCGCGTCGTACCGCAGTGAATTAGCATCACCTGCCAGCCACCGCCAAAATAATGTGGCGTACAGCGTTGAATCAGCACGCTCGGGAAAGGCGTAGGAAAGCGATTGGTGCAGTTTGTTAATGACTGGGCTTTGTACCCTGGTTAAGTGCCCAAGGTGCATAACTGTGGCTCTCATGTTAGCTGTTGACTCATCGCGCAAGGCCACAAACCTACGCGGCGAATTGAGATGTTCATAGGCATACATTCCCAAGGCTAAAGCGTCCGCCGGATCGTCCTTATCGGGTAAGCCTAAATTCTTTCGATAGCTCCTCAGCTGGGTGTGACCAATCAGGGCGATCGTCACCCCGTGAGCGCTGAGGCGATTAATCCAAAGGCGAGTGTAATGAACCCCGGTAGGTTCAATCGCGATTACGTCCGGATTTAAATCTGTGATCTGTTTCAAGCCTTCCACATTCAAATATGCTTCTGAAAAGTTTTCACCATCGCGGTAAAACTCACCCACATTCATTGTTTTGTCTGTGTCAATGCAGCAAAAAACTAGCCGACCTTTACAGGCATCAGCTCCGATTATCTTCATTTGTCAAGGTTCCTGATGATAGAGATGTATTTGGTTGTTTCCCCTACAAAGCCGGGATAGCCTACAAATCTCCCACGCTGGCGCGATTTATGTTTCAGGCAATGGCTTACAGTGCCATCGGCCACCAAACTGCCCACAAAAGGAAACGGGCGAACCCCTTTTATTGTTCGGGCTTTGTCGGTGGTTTTGGTACTGGCTAAGAGAGGTTTGGAAGCTCCCCGCGACCTCTTGCGAGGTTTCGATCGAGAGCAAATCGATCATCATCAGGCGGGTGATTTGGAATTTAAAAAGGTACTGGCTCCAGCGCCATAG
>JAYUSR010000202.1:0-11377 GCA_043755575.1 Synechococcales cyanobacterium | reverse complement strand
AACGTTCCCAATCACCCGCCGCAGACAACCTCAACCTCCAACCGATAGCCTCTCGGCGGTCGATGTGCATTGGGTTTGTTAGCTGTCTGTCGCAACTGAGTCAACCACATCAATTAGACTTGCTACAGATTCTAGCGCAGATGGATGTCTTGCACCTCCTACAAGAATACAGCTTATTCCTGCTGCTGTTGCTCCACCCAGATCGCGCCTGATTGAATCTCCAATCACTACGGCATCTTGTGGGTTGACTTGCATTTCTTCTAATACTTTCAAAAATGGACGCGGAGAGGGCTTAACCATCCCATGGTCTGATGAAAATGATGTAGCTTCGCACAGTGGTAAAACACCGCACTGGTTCAATGTCTCAATCCACCGTGCTTTCGGTGCCCAAATGTCTATGACTAAACCCAGCCGGAATTTTTGAGAGAGACGCTCGATCGAGGCTGCATATTCTGGTGGAACAGATCCCAATTCATGACGAGAAAATGTTTCAATCAAAAGCTCTAATTCTTTCTCCGACAAGGAATCATCGTCTTCAACACTTAAAAAGGCTTCTCGCAAACTCGGAAATGCCTCTCGATATTGCGGATCGGGATAGCGAATATCTAAATAACTGTAAGCAGCTTGAATCATTTTATTGACTCGGCTTTGCTCCATTGTCCCACCAAGCTGATGGTAGATAACCGAATAGTTCTTATCAGAGCCAAACTTATCAGCACCAAACATGAAGGTGTCATTCATATCTAATAGTACGGTGCTGAACTGGTCGATCATCTCTTTCTACCCGATCAATTAAAGACAGCTAACGTTCCGGCTGAGCGGCTGCAAGTGATTTTTGCCGCACCACCAAGATCTCCCAACAGTCCGCTCCAGCTGGGTTGTTATGCCGCGCTGTCACTGCGTCTAATAGCATAAACACAGGTCGGCTTATCTCGCCACTCTATCTCTTTAATCAGTCTCATTCCATTCTTTTCGGCAACACGACGCGAGGCAATGTTGACGGGATTTATCAATGAAATGAGTTTGTCAAAACCTAGTTGACTAAACCCGTAGTCACGACAGGCTTGAGCAGCTTCCGTTGCTAAACCTTTTCCCCATAAATCACGACGAATATGATAGCCAATTTCTATTTCTTCAACGCCATCAACTTCTTGCACTACTAAACCGCAATCTCCAATCAATTTGCTAGTCTGCTTAAGGATTAACGCCCACAGCCCAAACCCATGTTGAGCATACCTCTGAACATTTCGCTCAATCCACGTTTGAGTCATTTGGCGGTCAAACGGTGATGGGTAGAACTGCATCGCTTCAGGATCAGAGAGTACTTCAAATAAATCATCCACGTCATAGAGAGCCATTTCTCGCAAAATTAACCGTTTAGTTTCCAACACCATATTGCGACCGCCTCACCAATAACTTCAAAGCACCGCCTACCTGACAGCTTTACACTACCTTAACTCCAAGCACCAACAGGTAAACTTTCGGCTGTACCCCTACCGACCAACCAGCGGCATAACGTTCGTGTTCAGCGGCAGCTAATGACCTTATTAATTTACCAAGCACTTGATTCTGTCCGCTGCAACACGCTTGTTATGCGTGTTTAGTGTTTTCATAAGTTCGTGACCTATTGTTTCAGCAAGTAGAACAGGAACTGCATTCCCAATTTGTCGCATCGACTCTCCCCATCCGCCCTTAATTACAAAATTATCAGGAAAAGTTTGTAGCCGCTTTGCTTCAAATACAGTTAAGTAACGAACCTGCCCATCTCGAAAGCGAATCATATTTTCTCCGCCAGGAACGCCATGACCGCCAGCTTTAATTGTTTTTGCAGGTAAGTCTAGAATACTTCCTGTATGCCCTGGATAAATGCGTGCTCCATGACGAAAGATATGCTCACTCATTCCATGATTAGATGTTGGATCTGGCAGATCACCCAGAGCATCTCGTACCGTCTGCCAAGGCATCAATTCTGGTTCAAACATCCCATATTTTTTTGTAATTCTACCTACCCGATCTTCCGCTAATTTATCTATCAACGGACGCTCTGATTTAGAGATTTCATGCCGATCCCAGTAATTTCCTGTAACATGCATATCCCAAAATAGTCGATCTGCTGAGTGTGTCTCTGGTGGGAACCGCCAGCAACAGTTCAAATCAGATCTGATCCCAACAATTACCACTCGCTCACGGGTTTGCGCTACCCCATAATTAGCTGCGTTGATTAGTTTAAACTGTACGTTATATTTAGTTTCTGTACAAGACGATTGGCTTACATTCTGGAGTTCACTCAAATGTTGTTGCCAATTCAAGGTTGCTTCTACGGGAAAACTGGGGTAGGTCAATCTAAGGATAATGTACTTGAAGTAGTCACAAAATGTTTGGCGAAGTAAACCCTTAACATTTTCAAAGACGAAGGCTTTTGGCCGAAGCTTTTCGATCGCACGGATTGCATGAGGAAACATATCACGACTATCCTGATCTGCTTTATGATTACCACCTAATGAAAATGGCTGGCATGGAGGACCACCTGCAACAATATCGATATCATTTAATTTTTCTAGATCAAAGTCTCTTATATCTCCGAAGAAAATTTTTTCTGCATCAAAATTTTGACAAAGAGAGGCATAAGCATATTTGTTGTATTCAACAAGTTTAGCGTGGTTGAATCCTGACAATTCAAGGCCTTTGGCTAAACCTCCTACACCTGAAAATAGTTCGAGGGAATTCACGATCTTCCCTCCATATTTTTGAAATGATTTTTAATATTTGAAACAATGACACTTTCTTGTTTGTGCATGCCATTACAACGTTCTGCCCACGGTCTTCCTGGGTGGATTACGTCCCAGTCGGATTTTGCTTGCTCATATCGTCCACGCCCAGGATCGTGGTTTCCAAAACCATCTATAGCGACATTCCAAAGCGGTTGATTCAATTTTATCAAAGCGGCTTCAATAGTGCCGATCATGTCAGAGGCTTCATCCTCGAAAATGACGAAGCGGCACATAAATTCTTCGATCGATAGCTCTGCACCGACGGTGATGTTTCGGCTATGCTCTCGCAAACGATTATGAAGTTCACGAGACTGAGTGAGTGCACTGTCTGAAATACGCGATTGTCGCCATCCTTTTGGGACAGCTTTTCCAACATAAATGGGATAGCTATACGCAAGCCGATTTAATTCTGCGTATCTTTCATAGAGAGGATTCTGCCCTATATAGTAGATAGCATAAACACCTGTTCCTAGAAAAGTCTCAGGGGGTGGAAGTATATGAACGGGTGTGCCATTAAAGAACCTGATGGCATCTTTGACAAGTTCAACAAAGACTTCACTTTTATATATGTGCTTTTTTCTGTCAAACGAGATGGACTTCATTGTTGGAAAACTTACCTGACCCTAGAAAATAGTCCTTCCTATACTGACATACTGAAGACCACATGAGCGCATAACTACTACTTAGGCTGACGGATTCAGCCCAATACGCTTAAATCGGGTACTTAGTTGGACAAACGTCCGCCTATCTCCTAGAAAATAGGGGTATTAGCCCAACAATCGTCCGTCTAATGCATCGAATTGGGTACTTAGGCTGACTGATGTCGCTATTTTATATTTCATTGCTTTAGATGGGTATGCTTTACTAATATTTCGTAATAATCGTACTTAGTTATGGAGCAACCCAATCCACCAAAACTACTAGATCGGGTTCGACAAGTAATTCGTCTCAAGCATTATTCTTATCGCACTGAGCAAACTTATGTAGACTGGATCAGGCGTTACATATTATTTCATAACAAGCAGCACCCCAAGGATATGGGTATTAGGGAGGTTGAAGCATTTCTTAGCCATCTAGCGGTAGTAAATAATGTTGCTGCTTCAACCCAAAATCAAGCTTTAAGCGCTTTGTTATTTCTGTACAGATTTGTTCTGGAACAAGATTTACCATCCGTTGATGCTCTTCGAGCTAGGCAATCTCGCTATCTACCAACAGTGCTAACAAAAGAAGAAGTGCAAGCTATTATTTCTAGGCTATCTGGTGAGCACAAATTATTAGTTCAATTGCTCTATGGTACAGGACTGCGCTTAACCGAAGGACTGAGCCTCCGGATTAAAGATGTGGATTTTTCCTATCAGCAAATTACTGTCCGCGATACCAAAGGTCATGAGAGTAGAGTCACTATGTTACCTACTACTCTAGTGCCATTTTTACAAGAACACCTAAAACAAGTGCGCTGCATCCATAAAAGAGACTTAGCGCAGAGCTATGGAGCTGTTTATTTACCTTTTGCCCTAGATCGCAAGTATCCTAATGCGGAGAAAGAATGGATCTGGCAATATATTTTTCCCGGAGATCGGCTTTCTAAAGATCCCAGAAGCGATGCAGTGCGCCGACACCACTTACATGAAAGCGGACTACAAAAAGCAATTAAGCAAGCTGTTAGACAAGCCAAAATTGATAAAAGAGTTAGCTGCCACACTTTTCGTCACAGCTTCGCTACTCATCTCCTGCAAAATGGCTACGACATTCGCACAGTTCAAGAATTGCTTGGTCATAAAGATGTTAAGACCACTATGATTTATACTCATGTCATGAATCGTGGTGGGAGAGGCGTAATTAGTCCTTTAGATTAGATTTAACGAGATTTAGCTGATCGATCATCAGTTATTGGCCAAAATCGGTCACAATTAGAACACAGAGTGGCTAGTTAAACAAATTCCATGAACTTGATTCCCCAACTGAGCGGCGCCCAGATTCGCCAAAGATTCCTAAGCTTCTACGCCCAGCACCAGCACCAAATTTTGCCCAGTGGCTCTCTGGTGCCCGAAGATCCCACCGTGCTGCTGACAATCGCTGGGATGTTGCCTTTTAAGCCAATTTTTCTGGGTCAAAAAGCCCCGGATTTTCCGCGCGCGACCACTTCCCAAAAATGCATTCGTACCAACGACATCGAGAATGTGGGACGGACGGCGCGGCACCATACTTTTTTTGAAATGCTGGGCAACTTCAGTTTTGGGGATTACTTCAAAGAACAGGCGATCGCCTGGGGCTGGGAAATTTCTACGCAGGTTTTTCAGTTGCCACCAGAACGCCTAGTCGTGAGCGTTTACGAAGATGACGACGAAGCCTTTGCCATTTGGGAAAACAAAATTGGTGTTAATCCACAGCGGATTAAGCGGCTGGGCGAAGCCGATAATTTTTGGGTATCGGGACCGACCGGCCCTTGTGGACCTTGCTCCGAAATTTATTACGACTTTCACCCGGAACTGGGTAACGACAATATTGATCTAGAAGACGACACCCGGTTTATCGAGTTTTATAACTTGGTATTTATGCAGTACAACCGGGATGTGGATGGTAAACTCACGCCACTAAAAAACAAAAATATTGATACTGGCATGGGTCTAGAGCGGATGGCACAGATTCTCCAGCAAGTGCCTAATAACTATGAAACTGATCTGATTTTTCCGATTGTCCAGAAAGCCGCCGAGCTAGCGAGCGTGGATTATGCTCAGGCTAGTGCCGAAAATAAAGTTTCTCTGAAAGTAATTGGCGATCATGTGCGCGCAGTGGTGCAGATGATCGCAGATGGGATTCGGGCTTCTAATACTGGGCGGGGCTATATTCTGCGCCGCTTGGTGCGACGGGTGGTGCGCCACGGGCGGCTGTTAGGAATTGAAGGAGCTTTTATTAGTCAAGTAGCTGAAACGGCGATTACCATGTCCGAGGATGCCTATCCGCAAGTGCGAGAAAAAGCGAATTTAATTCAAGGGGATTTAGCGCGGGAAGAAGCGCAGTTCCTAAAGACTCTCGATCGCGGCGAAAAGCTGCTCGCTGAAGTAATTGCTAAGGTCGGTGATAGCAAATTAATTAGTGGTATTGATGCTTTTACTCTCTACGACACCTACGGTTTTCCGTTGGAGTTAACCCAAGAAATTGCCGCCGAGCAGGGCTTAAATATTGATCTAGATGGCTATCAGCAGGCCATGCTCAAGCAAAAAGAATTGGCTCAAGCTGCCCATACCACTATTGATGTAACCGTACAGGGATCGATCGATCACCTTGCTGCTAACTTACATCCCACCGAATTCTTGGGCTATCGCAACCTGCATAGTTCAGCGACAGTCACTGCTGTCTTAGTAGGCGGGGAAATTAGCGAAGAAGCCGAGGCTGGTGCGACTGTCCAGATCATCCTGGATCGCAGTCCTTTCTATGCCGAATCTGGTGGACAGATTGGTGATCGCGGTTTCTTGACCGGCACAGACTTGCTAGTGCAAATTACCGATGTCCAAAAAGAATCTAATTTCTTTATTCACTTTGGTACGATCGAACGGGGCAGTCTGCGGGTCGGCGACCAGGTCACGGCTCAGATTGATGCTGGCTGTCGGCGACGGGCGCAGGCCAATCACAGTGCCACCCACTTGCTGCAAGCGGCTTTGAAGAAGCTAGTTGACGGTGAAATTTCTCAAGCTGGTTCGATGGTGGCGTTCGATCGACTGCGCTTTGACTTTAATTGCCCCCGTGCTCTAACTCCGGCTGAAGTACAGGCCGTGGAAAATCAGGTGAATACTTGGATTAACGAAGCCCATCCAGCCGATATTGAGGTGTTGCCGATCGCCGAGGCCAAGGCGAAAGGCGCAGTAGCAGTGTTTGGCGAAAAATACGGCGCGGAAGTCCGGGTGATCGATTTCCCAGGCGTATCGATGGAGTTTTGTGGCGGCACCCACGTTCAGAACACCGCTGAAATTGGGGTGTTCAAAATTATTACCGAAGCCGGGGTGGCCGCTGGCATTCGCCGGATTGAGGCTGTTGCTGGGGCGGCGGTCTTAGAATATTTGAATGTGCGCGAGCAGGTGGTTAAGGATTTAGGTGATCGGTTTAAAGCCAAGCCCGATGAAATTGTTGATCGAGTGAATAGCCTCCAAGAAGAACTAAAAGCTAGCCAGAAACAATTGGTGCAGATCAAGGGGGACTTGGCAGTGCTCAAATCCGAGCAGTTGCTAACTCAAGCCGAGCAAGTTGGTTCTTTTTCCTATATCGTGGCTGAGCTGGGCGACGTGGAAGCGGCGGCTTTGCAAACGGCGGCGGAGCGGTTGCTGCAAAAGTTGGGAGAAGGTGCAGTCGTGCTGGCTTCTGTGTCTGCTGCTGATAAGGTTAATTTCGTGGTGGCTTTTAGTAAGGGCGTTAATGATCAAGGCTTACAGGCGGGTAAGTTTATTGGTCAGGTCGCTAAGATCTGTGGTGGAGGTGGTGGTGGTCGGCCTAATTTGGCGCAAGCCGGAGGTCGCGATGCTAGTAAATTGCCAGAGGCTTTAGCCTTAGCCAAGTCGGAGTTAATTAGCGGATTGTAGTCTGCAATCTAGGTGATAGCTAATGGTCAATTGGTAAGCTGGTCTAGTCTGTCTAACAATTCTAGACCTTTCTTGGCATCACCTCGTCTGGCCATTTTCACAGCTGTTTATAGATGTTAAATAATACTTTAGATTTGCCAGACACGCGGGATACAAGCTGCCCGATCGCGATACTGCTGCCTTACCAAATTCCACACCGCCATAAACCACCGCTGAACTTCCTGTCGATCGATCCCCCGATAACGGCAAACTAGTCCGCCCTGCACCCTCGTCACCCCCCAAGCCATTTCCGTATCGGTACCAGTCCAAAGATCTCGCGCCTGTTGCACCAAACCCGGTTCTACCGATACACCCATCAGCGCCAAAGTTCCCACAATCGGCTGGGTAGCTAACCCCTGCAAACTCTGCCATTGCTCCACCGAGCCATCTAATTGTTGCCTTTCGATCCACAGAGGCCGACCATCTTGCCATATCTCGATCGCATTCCGCCATTGCCCCTGCAAAAACTGCTCATGACGGGCACTACGCCCCAGTCTAGTGATTTCCCAACCGCACCAAGTCGCCCCTACTCCCAAGTTAACCCGCATATTCTGATGATACAAAGCTCGATCGAAAATAATTGTTTCTTGGGGTAACCACTCCAAATGGGCATAGTCACCAATCTCGATTTCAACAGTCTGGTGAGCCGTTAGGCCGTTACTCCGATAAATTTTAGCCGCAGCCGCAGTAGTTAAGAGCACCTGGGTATGCGGCTCTAGGATCAGTCGGGAAGACAACCGGTCGCCACCAACGATGCCACCGGCAGTATGCAACAGCACTGTATGACAAACGTTTGGTTCGGGGTAAAAAGGCCGCTGAACCTTGAGGGGAGCGCTGGCATAACTACGAGCTAGCTGTGTGGAATCACGAGGTTTCGTAAATTGCAAGTCTAGTTGACCATGCCAAGCGCTGGTAGCAAAAGCCGTTGCAGAAAGCATGATTTTTGCGGTTTAGCGCCGCCGATCTTTTTCTTGGCGACGGCGATCGCGCCACCCCGACAGAGTGAGATAAGCCACCCCCCCAGTCACCAAAATCAGCAAGCCAAAAGCTGCCGTGCCCAAAATCGGTCCAACAGTGGTCTCCATATTTATACTTTCGCGGAAGTAATTATCGTTTCTAGTCTAGATCGAATTGCTACCGCATCGAGCTGCTGACCAATAAAAACTAGTTGGGTCAAACGCGGTTCGTCCGATCGCCAGGGTCGGTCAAAGAACTGCTCAAACCGCTGACCCACGCCTTGTACCACCATCCGCATCGGTTTATGAGGCACCGCCAAAAATCCTTTTACCCGATAAATTTCTTGTTCCTGTACCAGCTTTTCGAGTAGACGGCGCAGTTCGATCGGATCAAATTCTTGTGCCAGCGTAATATGGGCAGAAGTAATGTCATCATCATGTTCGTGCTCTTCTTCCGCATCGTGATGACTGGGACGATTGGCCAAATTATCTTCGACCGCTGCCTCCCAACCCAAGATTTTTGCGGGAGCAACTTGTCCTCGATCGCTACTAATTATCTTCACTGCTGGGTTGGTATGTTGCTGAATAATTGCTAGCACAGTCACATAATCATCATCAGCGATCAAATCAGTTTTATTCACAATTACCAAATCAGCACAGGCCAATTGGTCTTCAAACAGCTCTTGCAGAGGTGTTTCATGCTCCAAATTATCATCAGCTTGCCGCGCGGCATCTACCAGTGCCACATCACTAGCAAATCTCCCCTTAAGAACCGCTTCGGCATCAACTACTGCAATGACAGCATCAACTGTCGCCGCATTTTTGATTTCTGGCCAGCGAAAAGCAGTGACGAGCGGCTTCGGCAGCGCCAAACCGGAGGTTTCAATCACAATCCAATCAATGTCTTGGCGGCGCTCAATGAGTTGTTGCATTGCCGGAAAAAATTCTTCTTGCACAGTACAACACAAACAGCCATTGGTTAGTTCAATAATCTGCTCGGGAGCTTCATCTGCGGGGCATACACCACAGCTGCGTAGCAGTTCGCCATCAATACCTAGTTCGCCAAACTCGTTTACCAAGACGGCAATCCGTTTGCCTTGATTATTCATCAACAAATGCCGAATTAGAGTAGTTTTACCACTACCCAAAAAGCCCGTGATCACAGTAACTGGAATCTTACTTGCCATTGGTGTGCCTCGCACTATTTATGAACATCGGCGGGCATCCTGGCTAATCGATAAATTATCGAATCACAGTTGCGGGACAGCGCTGGTCTTCCACCAAACTTTCCCCGTTACCTCTAGCAGCTGTTCACCACCAGAACCGAAGGAATCTTCAGTGTAGACCATGTTAGGGTATGGGAGCTTTGGCGGATACAGCAGATAAACAAGCATTAATATTTCCTACTTAATACTTATCGACATTACTTTAATGATGCCGATAAGATATCATGACCATTAAAAATTGTATTATCTAAAACTACTAAAGAAATAATAAATGGCTAACAAATTGTTTTCCGTGGGTCTGGTCGGGATGGCAGTTGCGACAACTACGCTGATTAACGTATCCCACAGTCAGGCGGCACCACTCCCTGTTATTACCCAGTCTATTCCTGGTATTGCGCAGGTATTTGGGTTTAGCGTTACAGCTGGTAATAGCCAAACGGGTACTGTGACCAGTGCTGGTAGCATAGCAGTGGCTACTGGTGCTGGATCTAGTGCCTCTTCATCTTCTAGCAGCATGTCTACTCCTACTTTTGCTTCATCTACTACCTCTGCCAGTGCTAATAACGGCAGCGGTCTCACCGCCTTTGGTAGCACTGGTACTAGCCTGAACATTACACCTGGTGGTGCGATTGCTAATGCTGGCGCAGGGGCTAGCAATAACGGCTACGGGGCCAGCTTTGCTGGTACCGGGACTAACACCCTATCAGCTCCTGGCTATAGTGCTGGTGCAGCTTTTGGGAACTTTGGTAGTGCGGGTATTAACTTAGGCAACAACTTCTAAAAAACCTGAATCTACTGGCCAATCCAGGTGCCAAAAGAAAAGAACACCAAGGATGGTACCTTGGTGTGTCTTAGTAAGTGGAGATAATAAAACTTGCTATTTTTTGAGGTGTTTGCTCAGGTGATGGGTCTCCAATTCTTCAAAAACTTAGAACCCTGTTCTAAACCGTGTTGATAGGTTGTTGCCAACCCAGTAACACTTGCTTTGGTGAAGTCCACCCCCATCTCCTTGAGATGAACAGTGGGCTTGATAACCTGAATAAGAGTCTGTTTGTGATAGTGAGGGACTGGTTCGATGTGGAACATATCTTGATAGAGAGTTCCCGGCTCATTGCTAATTGCAATTACCTCCTGATAACCAGCTTTGGCCATCGCCAGCGCTGGACATAAACAGGTATAAGCCGCATCGACAAAAGGTTGACCTTCAATCCAAGCCGGTAATTCCCAAGCGTGCATAATCCGTGAAGAAGCATAGGCCACTGCCGGGTAATTGTGGGCAGTGATGCGGCGCTGGGGGTAGTGGCTGTGAGTACTAAACATTGCTAACTGCAAATTCTCATCCACCCAC
Organism: Synechococcales cyanobacterium; assembly: GCA_043755575.1. Taxonomy (GTDB): domain Bacteria; phylum Cyanobacteriota; class Cyanobacteriia; order Cyanobacteriales; family Chamaesiphonaceae; genus JAAFHZ01. The sequence goes on along the minus strand of JAYUSR010000202.1, from coordinate 463 downwards.
TGCCGGTCTTTTTTGACTGAAGCTAGCATCAGTTTTTTGCCCAGTGCTTGGGCTTGGTTTGACTGTGTTTGTTGAATAGCAGCGGCGGTTAGAACGGCATTAGTCGCAATATACAAATGGGGTGTATCTGCTTGAAACAGCTGAGGTCGCAAAGCTTGGCTAAAGGTTCTAATACCGCGCTGCATCACTTTACTCATATTTTGATTGGGTAATTGCAGTGCTTCCCAACCGGCCAGCCAATAATTCACGCCCAGATCTGCTGCCCGTCCCAAGGCTGCCCAACTGGCTGGAATAACTGAAGAAGAAGCTGCTGCGTAGGCATCCGCCCGCACCCCAGCTTGCTCCAAAGCCGTCAAAACACCGTGGGTAAAAGCTCCTTTAAAACTGCCTACCGGTGTAGCGATCGCGAGAGATTTCCGGCGGTTTGGCATTAGATGGGGGGGCGCTGTTGATGCCAAGTTGT
>JAYUSR010000201.1:0-11384 GCA_043755575.1 Synechococcales cyanobacterium | reverse complement strand
TTTGAAGGTGTTTTATCCCACGATCAACTGTTGACTGACCCTGACGAAGCTGTTGAATTTGTGGAAACTACTGGTGTCGATGCTCTGGCCGTAGCTATTGGTACTAGCCACGGTGCTTACAAGTTCACTCGCAAGCCTACTGGTGAAGTACTTGCTATCAGCCGGATTGAAGAAATTCACAACAAACTACCAAATACTCACTTGGTAATGCATGGTTCTTCTTCAGTACCCGAAAATCTGATCGCCATTATCAATAAGTACGGCGGTAAGATCCCGGAAACCTACGGCGTACCTTTAGAAGAAATTCAAAAAGGCATCAAGTGCGGTGTGCGGAAAGTGAATATTGACACTGACAATCGCCTCGCGATTACTGCTGCTGTCCGTGAAGCCTTGTTTGCGAAGCCCGAAGAATTTGACCCTCGTCACTTTCTAAAGCCTTCGATTAAGTATATGCAAGCAGTTTGTGCTGAGCGTTACAACGCTTTTTGGTCTGCTGGCAAAGCAAGCAAAATCAAGACTATGTCTTTAGATGACTTTGCTGCTAAATATGCTAAGGGCGAAATCAAAGGACCTAAAACTACTGTTTCTGTGTAGTTTTAACTAATGACTGAAAGAATTCCCGGGCTAGTTCCGGGTGTTCTTTTGGGGTTTTTCTAGACTGGAAGTTTGCCTGTATCCTGGTTATTAATACAAAAATTTGAAATATTCCCTTACCTGTAATATTATGCCTTTCTTTCGCCCATTTATTTCTCTCCTGTTAGTCTGCGTGACTATCTTACTCGTTAGTTGTAGCGATGGCTCTCAGGTTAAGGCTCCTACTTATTCTGATGCCCAGTTGGCTAAAATTCAGCTGGCTAGTAAAGGGGTTGCGACTCTAGAAGGTCGTTTATCGGAACTATCGGAATTGATCGACCAAAAGGACTGGAACAATGTCCGGTCTTTTATTCATGGTCCTTTAGGTGAATTACGCACCCGGATGGTCGGCGTTTCTCGCGAACTTTTGCCAGCGCAACGCCAGCAGGCTTTAGATCTTGGCAAAGAGATTTTTGTACATCTGAATAAAATTGATGCAGCTGCTGCCGACAATAACCAGCAGCTGGCTGCTCTAAATTATGTCGAAGCCCTCAAAGACTTTGCTACTTTTGATAATCTACTCCCTGAATTACCCAAAGCATCCCCAGTAGAGATTCCAGCGGACGCAGCATAGTTTTTTAGCTTTTAAATTTAATCATGGCAGGAGGGCGATCGCCCTCTTTTTTGTCCTTTTACACATCCGGAGCTGGGTTATTGTACTGGCGTTGCGATCGAATGGCCAAGAACAAGACTCCAAAAGTACAGATCCCTGCAATGTACAAGGGGTAAGCGTAGCTAGCATAACTATGCACATTAACCGCCGTGCCAGTTTCTTTCGCGAATTTTTCAGCAGCTGTAATAGTCTTTTGATCAATGAGCAGAGCCGCCAGAATAGGGCCAATACCGTTGGAAATACTTAGATAAGCAGCATTGAGACCAGAAGTCATCCCCTGTTCAGAAGGTTTGGTATTGATCGAGATCAGAGTACTAATCATCGGCTGTACCAAGGAGTTGAAGATAGAGAAGACCAGGCTCACCGCCACAAAGTAAATAATATTGGGAATTACTGGCATCAGGGCGAAGCAAGCACTGCGGAAAAATAGCCCCAGAAACATGATCCGCGTGGTACTTAGTCTTTTGGTCAGAAATTTAATCCCTTGAGTTTGCATCAAAACTCCCAGAACACCGAAACTGAAAAACAACAGGCTAATCGAAGAAATATCTTGCCCCAGAACCTTGAGATAGTAGGGCTGAAAGGCAAAAGTGAACATGGTAAAAGTAGTACCAGTCAGAAAAGTGACAATTAACAGTGCCCCAACTCCTGGAATAGCTAAGCCAGAAATGATATTTTTTAGCCCCAGATCGAAAAAGCCACCAGTCTGAGGAGTTTTCACTTTAAGCGTCTCTGGTAGTTGCCAAACAGTCAAAATGAGAGCGAGCGTCGCCAGAATGGAAGAGGCCAAAAAAGGTGATCCGATCGATATCTTGGTGGCATAGAAACTAATCAATGGCCCCATCACAAAACCCACACCCAATGATGCCCCAAATAGACCAAAGGAGCGGGCCCGCTCCTCTGGTTTGGCAATGTCCGTGATAATAGCTTGCGCAACTGAGACATTACCGCCAGTAATGCCATCTAAAAAACGAGCGATGAATAACACGGTGGCAGTGCTAGCAGTCCCAGCAATAAAGTTAGCAACGATCGTCCCAGCCAGACTAATGATCAGTAATGGTTTGCGACCAAAGCGATCAGACAGTCTACCAATAATTGGGGTGGCAAAGAACTGGGCGATCGAATAGATTGCAAACAAAAAACTGGTTTGTAAGTCACTTAAGCCAAAGTGTCGGCCATAGCCATAGATATTGGGAATTAATACCGTAAAACTGAGGGCGTTGACAAAGTTAATGAAGGTGACAATGCGCAGGGTTGGACTCATTAGTTATTTCGGGGTGACAAGGCTGGCATACTATTGTCAAAGGTATGAGCCACTTGGTGATATTGATGCTGCTGGTAAACAGCCCACCACAATACTATGAAAGCACACAAGCCAGCAAAATATAACGGAAAAGAATAGCTAGCATAACTATGTATATTAACTGCTACGCCAGTTTCTTTAGCTATTTTTTCAGCAGTTATAATCGTTTTTTTATCAATGAGCAAAGCCGCCAGGACTGGTCCTAAGCCAGTAGCGATACCAACATAGGCCGCATTTAGCCCCGCAGTCATCCCCTGTTCGGTAGGTTTACTATTCAATGAAATCAAATTACTGATCATCGGCTGCACTAAGGAATTGAAAATCGAGAAGACTAAGCTTACTACGATAAAGTAGATAAGATTCGGCACCAGTGGCATCAGGGCAAAGCACCCACTCCGAAACAATAAACCTAGCCACATAATTTTGGTGGAACTGAGCTTTTTGATTAAAAGCTTGATCCCGAGAGTTTGCATTACAGCGCCTATTAACCCAAAACAAAAAAACAGTAAGTCGAAAGAACACTGATTTTGCCCCAATACTTTGAAGTAGTAGGCGGGAAAGGCGAAGGTGAACATGCCAAAAGTAGTACTAGTCAGAGAAGTTAAAATTAATAAGATGCCCACTCCGGGAAGGGCAAAACCAGCCAGAATATTTTTCAGCCCCCAGTCAGAAGTGACATTGATTGGAGGAGCAGTAGTTTTAAGAGTTTCTGGTAGTAGCCAAATGGTGACGATCAGTGCGATCGATGCTAAAAATGCCGAGGCCAAAAAAGGTGATCCGATCGAGACTTGGGTCGTAAAGTAGCTAATCAATGGACCGACCACAAAGCCCATCCCTAATGATGCCCCAAACATACCAAATGCCCGCGCCCGCTCCGCCGGTTTGGTAATATCGGTGATAATGGCTTGAGCCACCGAAATATTGCCGCCAGTAATCCCATCTAAGAACCGGGCAACAAATAGCACTAGGGCGATATGAGCCTGACCAATAATCAAGTTAGCGACGATGGTACCGGCTAAGCTAATAATTAGCAAGGGTTTTCGGCCAAACCGATCAGACAATTTACCAATAATCGGAGCGGCAAAGAACTGGGCGATCGCATAAATTGCAAACAAAAAACTAGTCTCAAAGTCACTCAATCCAAAGTGCTGACCATAATCATAAATGTTGAGAATCAAGGCAATCAGACTCAAAGCGTTGATAAAGTTGATAAAGGCAACAATTCGCAGGGTCTGATTCACTGATATCTGTTTGGGCACAGGGCTTTTTCTGAATGACATGGTTTTGTTGATCAATAAAACTGATGATATGGTATCTATCAACAGATAAATTAGTCAATTTTCCAGACTAGTAACATTTTTAGATTGATTCAGTCCCCGCCTGTCTGCCATTGAGTAAGGTTTTCGTTATAATCCAAAGAAATGTAACAAAAAACTCATGGCAAAAATTGCGGTTGTTGGGGCAGGCATCGGCGGGTTAACTAGTGCTGCCCTGCTAGCCAAGTATGGCCATGAAGTAATAGTTTTCGATCAGGCGATTGTGCCGGGCGGCTGCGCTTCTACCTTTCAGCGCCGAGGCTATACCTTTGACGTGGGCGCGACTCAAGTAGCTGGACTCGAACCAGGTGGCATTCATCATCGGATTTTTCAAGAATTAGACATCGAGTTACCTGCTGCGACCTTTTGCGATCCAGCCTGTGCCGTTTTCTTGCCTGGTGAAACTGAACCCATCAACGTCTGGCGCGATCCCGACCAATGGCGACAGGAAAGACAACGGCAATTTCCTGGAAGTGAAGCTTTCTGGCAGTTTATGGCCAAGCTCTTTGCGATTAGCTGGGAATTCCAGTCCCGCGATCCAGTGTTGCCACCGCGTAATTTGTGGGATATTGGCCAACTGCTAGCGGCTCTGCGTCCCAATACTTTTTTAACTGTTCCTTTTACTCTAGCCACCGTTGGCGATGCCCTGAAATGGTTTGGATTAGCTGATAATAGACGGCTGCGGCTATTTATGGACTTGCAGTTGAAGCTTTATTCTCAAGTTACCGCGGCGGACACAGCTTTGTTATATGCCGCTACCGCTTTGGGCGTTTCCCAAGCCCCCCAAGGTCTTTATCATCTGCAAGGCAGTATGCAGGTGCTGAGCGATCGATTGGTGGCTTCTTTAGAGCGGGATGGGGGCAAATTACTAATGCGCCATCGGGTAATCGATATTCAAACTGATCAATCGAAAGCTACTGGAGTGACAGTGCAGTCAGCTCAACGCACTTGGCTGGAAAACGCTGACTATATAGTAGCCAATGTACCAGTGCAAAACCTGGTGGAACTAGTGCAGGGCGATCTAGCTCAAAAATCTTTCTGGTGGGGCAGCTATCGATCGAACACCAGCAAACTCCCCACCCCTTCAGCTGCTTTTGTGCTTTATTTAGGAGTCGATCTGGCGGCCATTCCAGCTCATTGCCCACCACACCTGCAATTCTTGTACGATGAGCAGCAAATCATTGGCGAAAATAACTCTCTTTTTGTTTCAGTGAGTAAAACGGGAGATGGCCGAGCACCCGAGGGTCAAGCCACGATCATTGCTTCTTCTTTTACCGATCCTCACAAATGGTATGACTCTAACGCTGATGTAGAAGCTTTAAAGGCTGAATACACCAAAACGGCGATCGATCAACTATCTAGTTACTTTCAGCTCACCCCCAAACTAATTAAAGTCTGCGAAGCGGGCACCCCTCAAACTTTTGAGCGTTACACAGCACGGCTGAAAGGGTTTGTGGGAGGAGTTGGTCAACGAGTGCCCAATTTTGGCCCTTTTGGCATTGCTAATCGCACGCCGATCGATGGCCTATGGCTAGTCGGCGACTCTACTCATCCCGGTGAAGGTACGGCGGGGGTAAGCTACTCCGCTTTAACAGTAGTCCGACAAATTCAACAGCTGCTGTAGCAACTAAATTTAGAATCCATTCTGGGGCGTTTCCCACTGCTTAATAGCCTGCTGAGCTGAAGGATAAGCAGTCGAGTTAGCCGGAATCACCCTGGCAATCGAAATAGCTCGACCTAAGTCATAGTTAGCCGCATCTTGGGCTTGGCGCAACAATTCGCCACTCCAATTATTGACGGCAACTTGCGCTGACTGATAAGCACTGGAACTAGCCGGAATCTCCTTCAGGGCTTCGATCGCCCCCAGCAAGGCTTCTGGAGTACCTTGATTTGCTAGCTCTTGGGCATCAGACAACCGTTGTCGGGCTTGCGTGTTACCATTCCATTCGTTAATTCTGGCTTGGGCTTGTTTATAGAGTGCCCGACCTTGAGCAATCTGATTAGCCGTAGAAATCGCTAGGGGGATATTGCCATTCCGAGCTTGCAGTTCAGCATTTTCTAAAATAGGTGCATCTTGCATCTTTTGAATTTGGGCTGTCCAGCGACCAATTTTTTGCTGAGCATCCATGTATAGTGCCCGGTCTGAAGTCAATGGTCGGAGTTGAGCAACAGCTTGCTGAAGAGACTGGATGTTGCCAGCACTGGCTAATTGATCAGCCGTATCCAGATAGGGTTTGTCTTGGACTATTTGAATTTGCTTCCGCCAGCTAGCAATCGCGGTAGCGGCTTCCGCCGCCCGGGGGTTGTTCGCCGGAATCTGACTAGCTTCCTTAATGGCTGCTTCTAGATCCACAACTTTGCCCACTGCGGCCATATTTTTGGCGCGTTGCAGGTAGGCTAAACCTTGAGTTTCTAGCTGCCAGACTTTCAATAATCCTTGGGCACGGCCATAGACTGTGCTTTGGGACTTCACAGACTGCACCAGGCTAACGGCTATTTCCAAATCACCGATCGTATTATTATTGGCCGCCGCTTGAGCATCAGCAATCGCTTTCACATCTTGAATCTCTGCTTGGAGAGCTGGACTAGCAGGAATTTGCTTAATAATTTCTTGAACGGCTTTCCAATTATTTTGATAGAGCTGAACTTTAGCCAGTTCTAACATCTGCATCCCTGACTGGGCAACTAAGCCTTGAGCTTCTTTAAAGGCATAGCTTTGATTCCCAATTTTTTTGGCCATGGTAATTGCAGCCAGTAAATCTTTCAGACTATTACTTTTTACTAGCTGACGAGCTTGGTCGAGCTGAGTACTGTCTTTCTCAGCTTGATCGACTTTAGCTGACAAATCTCGATACTTTACATTAGTCCAATAATCATTGCCAAGTTTATTGATCTTGGTAGCGACCTGAGAGGCTTCTACCCAGTTAGAATTCCGGAGTAGGTTTTCAGTTTTTTGATAAATGCCTTCGGCTTCTTTCCAAGTATCTTGCCAGAACTTGATGCGTTTACTGGCTCGTTTATAAGCTAATACGTGGGACGGCACCAATTTAGCCATAGAAACTGCTTCATCAATCTTGCCTTCCTGATAAGATGCCTCTGCCAGACGTAATATATCGATCGACCACTTCTGAATATTGGTATCAATATAACTGCGCAGCGGATCGTCCTTGGGAATATCTTTAACAAATTTAAAAGCCGCCGCTAAGTCCTTCAAGGTCTGTTTACTAGCAGCAGCCTGACCACAATAGACTCGCAAAGAAGATGAGGCCATCGGCAAGAAGAGTTCTGGGCAATTCGGAACGGCTTTCGGATTGAGTAACATCCCCAAAGAGACATAAGCCATACCGCCACACAAAGTACAGGTAATCAAGGCCCAAAATGGCCAGCTCCGAATAAAGGGCTTATTCAGCCATTTAGGAACTTGAGAAACCACCTGTTTAGTGATAGTTGTTGCCTGATCGAAGTTAAAGCGCAAATCTGTTTTTGGCAACGCCGTTCTTCCTGCAAACTGCAAAATATTCAGAGGACTATTGTGATTTTCTTCTTGTCACCTGTCAAGGCCGCAAATAGTGAATCGGATAGATACCCTAACTAGCTGTAACAAAAGTCTGGTATTAAGAATACCAAATAAACTTGGAATGAAATTAAATACAGTTAAAATCTTACTTAAGGGGTTCTCTAATTTTACAATAATTCTGTGATTAGGTTAGCTAGCTGCTGTTCATCTAACTGATAGATGTTGTTGCAAAAATCACAGGTCACTTCTGCGCCTTGATCGGTGACTAACATGTCTTCTAATTCTGAACGACCCAACATTTTGAGAGCAACAGTCATGCGATCAAACGTACAGCCGCAGTGATATTTCAGCATCTGCACTTCCGGAAAAATTTCTAGACCCAAATCACCCAAAATACTTTCCATCATTTGCGGCAGGGTTTGGCCAGCCTGAAGCATCGGGGTAAAGCCTTGGACAGCCTGCAAGCGCGATTCTAACAACTCCACTAAGGCTTCGTCGGTGGCAGCTTTGGGCAACACCTGAATCAGCAAGCCACCAGCGGCTCCCACGCCATCAGCTCCGATAAACACCCCTACGATTAAAGCCGAAGGAGTCTGTTCCGAAGTAGCTAGGTAATGGGTTAAATCATCGCCAATCTCCCCCGAAACCAGCTCGACGGTGCTGGTATAGGGATACCCGGAGCCATTATCTCGCACCACATATAGATAGCCACGTTTGCCCACCGCCCCACCGACATCTAATTTGCCTTGGTCGTTAGGGGGAAGTTCGATCGAAGGATTTCCCACATAGCCGCGCACAGTACCATTGAGTCCGGCATCAACCAAAATACCTTTCAAGGGACCTTGGCCTTTAATCCGGATATTGACGCGAGAATCGGCTTTTTTCATGCTGGAAGCAAAGAGCAGTCCAGCGGTCATCGTGCGCCCCAGAGCAGCAGTGGCTACGTAGGACAGTTTGTGTCGATTGCGAGCTTCTTCGGTCAGCTTAGTGGTGATGGCACCAACGACCCGAATCCCACCGTCAGCTGCGGTTGCGCGAATAAGTTTATCTGCCATGATTCTGATTGACTCTAAATACCTTTTAAATTGTATCGGGAGAAATATGCCATTGCCATTAGCCGCCCTTAAATATGACGAAAATGGGCAGCTCCGAGTAAGGCCATGGTAATAATCAGAAGTATAGGGGTGAGCCAATCACCAAGCTGAACATAGAGGGTCTGGGTGCGTAGGCGGTAAATTTTGTGACTGTGGGTGACAAATTCATGGAGAGCTGATTGCCAGGGAGTATGCCCATGCGGATCGACGATTGCCGAATAGCCGGTGTTGGTGGCGCGGACTGCCCAACGACTGGTTTCGATCGATCTCATCACATCTTGGGCATGGTGCTGAGCAGGCATGGCCGCTGCGTAGTGGGCGTTATTAGAAGCAGTAATAATGAATTCGCCGCCCTGGTGAGCTTGCCGCCGAAAATGTTCCCCAAAAGCAGATTCGTAGCAGATCCCGACGATCGCCCGCCCAAAAGGAGTATCAAATATTTGGTCTTTAGTACCTTTGATTTGATCAGCCTGGAGGGGAGACATCCGTTTAATCCACTGGCCAATCACTTCTTTAAAGGGTACATATTCACCCAAGGGGACTAACTTTTGCTTGTTGTAACGACTCCCAAAATTTCCTTGGCGATCGATCGAATGCAAGCTGTTGGTGTAATTTTGACCCGCATCGCCAAAAGAACCCAGCCATATGGGAATGCCCTGCTCCAGAATAGCTTGGTATAACTCGCTTTGCTTGATGGCATCGGGGAGGAGCGGTAAAGAACCTTCGGGAGTAAGCACAACATCCACCTTTTCGGCAGCTAGTTGTCGATAGCCCTGGGTATAGTTAACCATTGCCTGCTGCTGGCCATTGGCATAGAGCTTAATTTCATTGGGAATATTGCCCTGAATAATTCCCACTTGGAGGGCAGTAGCCGCTGAGGTGGGCAGTGGGACTTGAGCCAGAACCGCACCAATTAAATGGCCAGAAAACAATAAGATCACGGCCGCGCTGGCTAGAGGAATAGCCGATCGGCGTTGAGTTTTCCAGTTCACCAAAATGGCCTCGGCAATTAAGCCATTAACGGCGACCAAGATAGCGGTCACAGTGCTACCGCCAGAGAGCTGACCTAAATGTAAAATCGGTAAATTATACGGACTTTGGGTCAGCGCTAAAGTAGACCACCACAGGTCACTCTGGCTCCAGATATACTCCAGTCCGCACCATAAGGCCGTCCCCGTCACTACTCGGACAGCCGGTGAAAGTTTAATATAATGGCCAATCAGATTTAAAGCGCTAGCCCAGAGAATAACAACGGCAGCACCCCACAGGGTAATAACTGTCAGACAAGCAATCGCGATCAACAAACTAGTCAGCCAGGGTACCCCCATCCAACTCATTGGATGGACACCCAAAATCCAGGATAATGCCCAGCCGTGATAGCCAATGCCCCAGCAGAGGCCATAACCCATTGCCCCAGAACGGGGATGCCGCACAACTAAGATCCACAGAGGGACGATCGCTACCCAACCCAGGTACCAGGCATTGATTGGTGAAACGGTCAGTCCCATCAATAGACCACTGCCCAAGGCGAGTAAAACTTTGAGGAATTTGGAAGGCAAAGTGTTTTCAGATTCTAGGATATTCACTGGGAGCTGTACTAAGTAGACAAAGAACTAGCCCTAGTCAGTTTTCTATTGTAGGCGTTGCTGTCTAACTTGTTCGATCAAGATGGCAATCAATTTGGAGAGAGTTTTTAGATATTTCTAGCAATTGTGGACGGAGACATTTGCTGCTATTATAATACCCATGTACTGTCTGCACCTTCTGCAAGCTATGGCAACCACGAATAACACGAATACCGATCGAGAGAAAGCATTAAATTTAGTTCTCAGCCAGATTGAAAAATCCTTTGGCAAAGGAGCGATCGTCCGGCTAGGTGATGCTGGTCGCATGAAGGTGGAAACCATTTCCAGTGGTGCTCTGACTTTAGATATTGCTTTGGGTGGCGGCTTGCCCAAGGGCAGGATCATTGAAATTTACGGTCCAGAAAGTTCTGGTAAAACAACATTGGCGCTGCATGCGATTGCGGAAGTCCAAAAAGCGGGCGGTGTGGCCGCCTTTGTAGATGCTGAACATGCTCTCGATCCTTCCTATTCATCAGTGCTAGGTGTGGATGTAGACAATCTCCTCGTTGCCCAACCCGACTCCGGCGAAGCCGCTTTAGAAATCGTCGATCAGTTAGTCCGCTCTTCCGCCGTCGATATTGTGGTCATTGATTCTGTAGCCGCTTTGGTGCCCAGAGCAGAAATCGAAGGAGATATGGGGGATTCCCACATGGGTTTGCAGGCGCGGTTGATGAGTCAAGCCATGCGCAAAATAACTGGTAATATCGCTAAGTCTGGCTGTACAGTAGTTTTCTTAAACCAACTCCGTCAGAAAATCGGGATTACCTATGGTAGCCCGGAAACTACTACTGGTGGTAATGCACTTAAGTTCTATGCCTCCGTGCGGCTGGATATTCGCCGGATTCAGACTCTTAAAAGAGCTAATGAAGGAGAATACGGCATTCGGGCGAAGGTTAAAGTAGCCAAGAACAAGGTCGCACCACCTTTTCGGATTGCTGAATTTGATATTATTTTCGGCAAAGGAATCTCCACCCTGGGTTGTTTAGTCGATTTATCTGAAGAAATGGGGATCATTATTCGCCGTGGCGCTTGGTATAGCTATAACGGTGACAATATCGGTCAAGGCCGAGATAACACCATTAAATACATGGAAGAGAAGCCTGACGTGGCCGCTCAAGTGCAACAACTGGTGTGGGATAAATTAAATGCGGGGGTGGCGGTCTCGGCTAATTCGCTGAAGGCCGCCGAGCTGGAGGCGGAGGAAGAGGACGAAGAACCAGAAGCTTAGCTGGTAGCGGTTTAGTAGCAATATTTATCAGACAAAACCTCCCACATCTAAGAGG
>JAYUSR010000200.1:0-11399 GCA_043755575.1 Synechococcales cyanobacterium | reverse complement strand
CCAGGGCGTGATTGTGACCATAGCTGCTGACCTGTTGAGTTTGACACTGCTGGAATCTCCCGGCGAACTAGGAGCCAATATTGTGGTGGGCAGCACCCAAAGATTTGGAGTGCCAATGGGTTACGGCGGACCACACGCCGCCTACTTTGCCACCACTGAAGCGTGTAAACGACAATTGCCCGGTCGGCTGGTGGGGGTTTCTAAAGATAAACGCGGCCAAGTTGCCCTGCGACTGGCACTGCAAACCCGCGAACAACATATTCGCCGGGATAAAGCCACCAGTAATATCTGTACCGCCCAGGTACTGTTGGCAATTATGGCCAGTATGTATGCCGTTTATCATGGCCCGGCCGGCTTGAGATCGATCGCTTACCGCGTGCATAGCCTGACTCAAATTTTGGCAGCAGGTTGCCAGAAATTGGGATTGAAGATAAAAAATACTCATTTCTTTGATACCCTGACCGTGGAGATTCCCAATGCCAGCGCCGTGCAGCAAAGAGCGCTGGCCAATCAGATGAATCTGCATCAAATTGACCTCCAAACCGTGAGTATTTCCTTAGATGAAACCACCACCAAGCAAGACATTATCGATCTGTGGACAGTGTTGGCTGGCGAAGTCGGTTTCACCTTTAGCGAAATTACCGATGTCTTGGAAATCCCAGCTCAACCCCATCCAGGTCTGGCACGGACGACTGATTACCTCACCCACCCCGTTTTCAACAACTATCATTCCGAAACAGAGCTACTCCGCTACATGACTCGCTTGCAAGCCAAGGATCTATCACTGGCACAAGCGATGATTCCTTTGGGTTCTTGCACAATGAAGCTGAATGCCACTGCGGAAATGATTCCGGTGACTTGGCCAGAATTCGGCCAAATTCATCCCTTCGCACCCCTGGCTCAAACTAAGGGCTATCAAACCCTCTGTGCTGATCTAGAGCAGTGGCTCGCCGAAATTACCGGCTTTGCGGCAATTTCCTTGCAGCCCAATGCTGGCTCTCAAGGCGAATACGCTGGGCTGTTGGTGATTCGCGAATATCATCGCCACCGGGGCGACAGTCATCGAAATGTCTGTCTAATTCCCCAGTCCGCTCACGGTACCAACCCAGCCAGCGCCGTGATGGCCGGAATGCAAGTGGTAGCCGTGGAATGTGATGACCAAGGCAATATCGATGTGGCTGATCTGGAGGCCAAATCCACCCAGCATCAAGAAAATTTAGCAGCCTTGATGGTGACCTACCCTTCCACTCACGGCGTATTTGAAACCGCGATCGTGGAGATTTGCCAGATTATCCATAGCCACGGTGGTCAGGTGTATATGGATGGAGCCAATATGAATGCCCAGGTCGGTCTCTGCCGCCCCGGCGATTTTGGGGCAGATGTTTGTCATCTCAACCTCCATAAAACTTTTTGCATTCCTCATGGCGGCGGTGGCCCAGGGATGGGACCGATCGGAGTAGCCGCTCATTTGGCTCCCTACCTGCCTTCTCACCCCTTGATTAAAGTCGGTGGGGCACAGGGAATTAGCGCTGTTTCAGCTGCACCTTGGGGCAGCACCAGTATTCTGCCCATTTCTTGGATGTACATTGTGATGATGGGTGGCGCTGGTTTGAAGCTGGCTACCCAGGTAGCAATCTTGAGCGCTAACTATATTGCCCAGCGCTTGGCGGGCAAGTATCCAGTGCTGTACACGGGGAAGAGCGGTTTGGTGGCTCATGAATGTATTTTGGATCTGCGGGACTTTAAGAAAACCGCCAATATTGATGTGGATGATATTGCTAAGCGGCTGATTGACTATGGTTTCCATCCGCCCACAGTGTCTTGGCCGGTAGCAGGGACGGTGATGGTAGAACCAACCGAAAGTGAATCGTTGGCGGAGCTAGATCGGTTCTGTGATGCTTTGTTGGCGATTCGTCAAGAAATTGCCGCGATCGAATCCGGTGAGATCGATCGAGAGAATAATATTCTCAAGCAAGCCCCCCACACCTTAGCTGATTTGGTGGATGCTAATTGGGATCGGACATACAGCCGCGAACAAGCAGTTTTTCCAATGCCCGGTCTAAAGAATGCTAAGTTCTGGCCGACAGTGGGACGGATTGATCAAGCCTATGGCGATCGGAATCTGGTCTGTAGCTGTCCGGCGATGTCTGAATATACATAACTAGCTTCACCAGCCATCGCTGATTAATTAATCTCAAGAATGCCTCCTGTCAAAAGTGGGCATTTTTATTTTGTCGATTCCCAGCTTTAGACAAAAGATCAGAGTTTCCACGGTGTTGGATCACAAAAGGAAGAAGCTACAGTTCTAGTGAATATGTCTAGAAGAGTAGAAGAAAATACCGATATTTAGTAGCAAGGACATATTGCAGCAAATAAAAAATATTAATTAGGGTCAGGGTTAAATCAGATGGACTATTGGTTAATTCTAGGTGGGTGGCTATTGTTGGCAGTATTTAGGTACTGGCAAGATCGCCATCTAAATTCTAGATTGTCGATCTTGCGGCATCTGACGACCTTACTAAGTATTACGATTTTAACTGCTAGTTTTAGTTATTTTGCGACACGAGTAATCGGGTTTGTTTTAGCTATTATCAGTCAAGCGGCGATTATTCTGTGGCTCCGAAGGAATGGCTCCGCCGCCAGAATAATTCAAAAATGGGCGAATCGTCATCGTCAATCGAGTTCGATTTGGCTAGTAACAAATATTGCTAGTTTAGCGGGAACAATCGGGATTTGGTTCGTACCAGGAGTGAGTGAATTATTCAAACTGATTCTGACAGCAATATTTCTCTGTCTCGGTGTATTTGGGGTGATGACTCGCTGGATTCGGCTTCGAGCATGGCTAATGGCGGGGATAATTAGCTCCACTCTACTCGGCTCAGTTCATCTGGAAGGCATATTTTCAGCTCCAGCCTGGGCTGCCAGTGAAACTTTTGCGGCTGGCGCATATATTATCGACATGGGACAGGCTACTCAAACCATTGCAACAGGCTTGAAACCTTACGGGTTGGTATACGAATTGGTGGTCAAGAATGCGATTCCGGTCAAATGGGCGATCGATCCAAGTAAAGCTAGAGATGGGGCAGACTTTACCGCTAATAGTAAAACCTATAAAGGTGGTTCATTTATTATTTCTTCAGAATATGCCCCTCAAGCCGCAGCAGCAGTAACAGCGTGGAAAAGTCAAGGCGTAATTGTCGATGGTCCTTTAACTAGTGGTTTCACCGCACCAATTTACGATACGATTACCAACTTTCCCAATGCAGTACTGGATTTTGGCAACGGCAGTATCGCCCAAGCTTACTATACCAATGCCGGAATTCCTGCTGCGAGTACCGGAACATTTGGTACATTCAATACCTACCGATTTGGCTATCCATCGAGCCTAACTCCATGTGATGACATTTTTGTAATGCCTCATGCCGATCCGAATTGGACAAACCACAATAACCTGATTCCCTTCGTTCAGAGCAAGGGGTTTGTGTGGGCGGCATGTCACGCAGTGAGCGTATTGGAACGCATCGACGATCCTGGTTCTGGTGATCCGGATACGCTCCCAGATATGAACTTCCTCAGTCATATTCCACCGGCAACTCAGGATAGTAAATCGCTTAAGTTATTTGGCACTCATGCTGCGCCGACAGTTGGTCCATATCAGTACTCAAGTACAACTGGAGCAAACTTACCTTACAGCTCTGGTAATAATTTGGCGGCATTCCCCATCATGCAATTTTTAGGGAAAATCGATACCGCTACCCAAAATGGCTCAGAGCAGGTGTATGTTCCCGATGTCGGGGCGCAATGGCGGAATACGACGGCAATCGCCGTATACGATCAATCCAATACCGATCCTGTCGTCTTGAATACCTCAGCCCCACCAGGTTCCCAAGCTAAAGCCGCGAAAATGGCTTTTGGTCCGGCTTTTGGTGACTCTAATAATGGAATGGTAATGTATGAAGCTGGTCATAGTCATGCTAAAGCTGCTTTACCAGATAATATTGCGGCACAACGAGCATTTTTGAATTTCAACCTGTTAAATGGTTTGGTACGAGGGATGAGAGTTGCTATCGATGTTCCAAGTACGATCAGTGCTGGTAGTGTTGTAAATTTAGCCACGAGTAATAATGGTGGAGCTGCTGTCGCAGTTTCAGGTGGCAGTGGCCCCTATAGCTATCAGTGGTTCAGTAGCTGCGGTGGTTCATTTAGTAATTCGACAGCTCAGAATCCGACTTTTACGGCACCTACTACGGGGGGAACTTGCACCCTACGGGTAGTAGTTAAAGATGGTTGTAATCGGCGTGGTTTCGGGGCTGACACTACTTTAATTTCGGCGGTCGTCCCTGTTACCGATGTTAGTATCACTAAAAATGATAATGTCACCCAAGTGTATAAGGGGCAGAGCGTGCCTTATACGATTACGGTAACAAATAAGGGTAATACGACTATTGCTGGCGTGCAAATTAGCGATCGCGCTTTCCATGGTAATACTAACGGTACCGTATGGGCAACTTCTACGCCGAGTACAGCTAATGGAAATGCTCTCAGTTCAGGAACAACTAATCCCGATCCCTTTTATGGAACCATAGCTAAAAATACTTACAAGAACGATGAATTATCAGTTAGTAATATTAGTATTGGTAGTTTTAGAAATACTAATGGCACAGTTGTCACTAAAATCGATCTGCAAGATGCTACAGCATCGATTAATACTTACAACTGGACTAGTCTGAATCTCACCCCCGGACAGAGTGCGACACTTACCCTCACGGGTGAAGTAAATCAAGATACTAACAAAAACTATATTGCTAACCTGATTACGGTTCAACCTTTAAACAGTAGCAATATTGTTCTCACTGATAATAATACGAATGACAACCATTACTATGATGCTGACAAACTTTATGCAGTTAGTAACAGACCAGATCTGAAGGTAACAAAAACCCATACTCCAGCTACTCCCAAACCTGGCGACTCAATAGTTTATACTGTCACCATTCAAAATCTCAGCACTCAAGATAATGCAGCGACTGATGTCGTGTTCACCGATCTAATTCCGTCTAGTATTAATGTCACTGGTTGGACTTGTACAAGAACTAATGGGGGGAGCAATACCGCCAATACAAGTTGCGGGGTAACTACTGGAAATTATGGGACTGGCAATAGTATCAGTTACGGGGCTGCACCTGCGCTGACAGGGATGAAATTATCTAAGTCCAGCAACAGCAATACTACCACGCTAACCTTTGTCGTTAACGGGACAGTAACAGCGAATATTAGTAATGGGATCATTACCAACACCGCAACCGTCGCACCGATTAGTACCGATGGCGATCCTGATCTAAGTAATAATACAGCGATCGACACCTTCACCATCCCCACGACGGATCTAGAAATTACCAAATAAGACAACCAAACCACAGCGGTCGCCGGTAAGGACGTGTCCTACCAAATTACCGTCAAGAACAACGGGCCGAGTACCGTCACTTCTTTTACCCTCAAAGAAACTCTTCCCACCGAACTCACCCTCAAAACTCCAGCGATTAGCAACATTAGTAGCGGTACCTTTAATTACAACACCAGCACTAATCAGGGCACTTGGAATGGATTAACACTTCAAACAGGCGAAAGCGTGACCCTTTCCCTCGATACCACCCTGAAAGCCAATGCCATAGGCACCTTATCGGGGGGTAAATATATCTTTACGAATACTGCCGAAATTCTGCCCACTGGAATTCTGGGTCTGAGTGCCGTTAGTCTATCCGAAGCAAATAGCACTAATAATTCTAGTAGCGATACCGATGAAATCCTTCGTCAAGCAGATCTGGCGATTACCAAAAGCGATCTAGTCAGCTTTAGCCAGCCAGGCACTTCACTTACTTATACGATCAAGGTGACAAATAATGGGCCGAGTACTGTCAATAATCTGACAATTCTTGATCGAGCCACCAAAAACAGTCTCACCAATACTACTTTCGGCACTCCCAATATCGGAACTCTCACTCCTTCAAATCCCGCCTTTGCCTATAGTGCCAGCACGGATAAAGACGAAGCGACCCTCAATTGGTCGGGTGTCAACCTTGCTCCTGGACAGAGCGCGACAGTCACTCTCACTGCGAACGTATCCATGACAAGTGGAAATCTTAGTAACATCGCGATCGTTTCGCTCCCACCTGGCTTTATCGATGCAAATCCCGGAAATAACCAATCTGAAGATATCAATGCCATTGCAACAACCCCACCAATAGTAGATCTAGTTATCAAAAAAGATAATGGTCAAACCGTCGCCACCCCCGGACAACCCATAACTTACCAAATTACTGTCATCAACAAGTCTACTGTCGGCGTAGATAGTATCAAAGTATCAGATGTGATTCCACCCGATCTAATTGGTTACGAATTTCTGGCCACTAGCGGCGACTATGATCCGGTAACAGGATTGTGGACAAATATTTACCTGGCTCCTGGTGGTAACGAAAATGACTCAGAAAGTACTCCCAACAGCATTGTCAAACTGATTCTAGAAGGCACTGTTAGACAGCCACCCACCCAAACTAAGCTCACCAACACCGCCACCGTCCAGGCACCCGCCGGTCTAAACTTAATAGAAACTACTTTGGGAAATCTAGGAAATAACACGGCGATTGATGAAGATACTTATCCTCTTCCTGTCGCTAGCAATGCCAATGTTTTACTAGTCAAAAGGATTACGGCGATCAACGGTAACCGCACCAGAAATCCCAACGATAACACTCTCCTCAACGGCTATCAAGACCAAACTACCACCGCTCGTGCCCCCGATGACAACCATCCCAATTGGCCGGAACCCCTCAACTCTAACCCCAGTCTGGGTGGTAACATCAGCACCTTCCTGCAAGGGGCGATCGATGGTGGCAAAGTCAAACCAGGTGATGCGATCGAATACACTGTCTATTTTCTCAATGCTGGTAGTGCTAATGCCAAGAACCTCAAAATCTGTGATCGAATTACGCCCAATCAAATATTCAAGCCTAGTACTTACGCGCCAGAGAAAGGAATTCAATTACAAATCGGTAACAACGGGGTACTCGATTTAACTAATACTGCGGATTCGATGATCGATCGAGGTCAATTTATCATTCCCAACGGCTCAGTAACGGGCTGTAATCTGCAAGGACCAAATGATGATGGTACGATCGCCATTGAGGTAACTGGTACAGTCGGCACTCCAAATCTCAACACTTTATCGGGATCAACTGGAGCAGGAACGCCCAATGAATCCTACGGTTTCATGCGCTTTACTACCAAAGTAAAATCCTAGATTCGTGAGCATAGCTTTTCCCAAGATCACGTTTGTCAAGGTAGCAACTAATAATCACTGCCCTGATAAACGTTTTGAGGGCACACAATCCACAAGTGCTTAAATGTTTCTCAACCTTTACAAAATCAATAGACCTAGTAGTACAGCAAAAACTGCTCCAATAAAGGTGTTAATCACATTTACTAACTCATTTGTTAACCAATCAAACTTTTCTTGAATCGTGGCGCCAATCAAACTTTCTATAGTAGTCGCTACTACAGCCGCGATCGCACAAATCCCCAAACCACTCAGCGAAATCAGTCCTAATCCATAGCCAATCCCCGCCAGCAGCAGGCTACCAACAACCCCAGCAATCGTTCCTTCCAGGCTCACCGCCCCTTCTGTTCCCTTCGGTACCGATCGCAAAGTAGTAATTAGATAAGTCGTTTTACCATAAGCTTTGCCCACTTCACTCGCACAAGTATCCGATAACTTAGTAGCCATACTAGCCACATAAGCCAAAGTAAACAAACCGACCCAAGTACTAGGCAAAGTAGTCAAAGATATCCCATAAGCCAACAGCGCACACAAAGCAGCAACCAACGCCGAACCCCACACATTTTCTGGACCCCTAGCACCAGAACGCTTTTCGGCAATACCCGCCGCTTCCTTCTCGGCCATGCCAATTTGAGTCACCCCGGAACCCACCATAAAATAGGCTACCATCACCGCATAAGCCCGCCAGCCCAAACCAGCCCAAATAATTACCCCCAGCAGCCCAGCATTCCAAAAACCAGCCGTAGTCAATAGTTTTTTGGGTAGAAACCAAGCCCCGCCCAGCAACATCACATTCACTCCGATCGCCACTAACCAAGGGGAGGCTAAATTCGCTAAATTACTCATAGTTGTTGCCGTTGCCATATGTTTGATAGTTCCGCTTACACCCCAGGTGATCGACCAACATTCCATCTAGCCTTCCCCATTGCGAATATCTCACAGGCTAAGGAGTTCTACGTCCAAGGATTGGGCTGTACTTTAGGGAGAGAAACCAAAATTTCAATTATTCTAGGCTTGTATGGCCACCAATTAGTCGGACATATTACCGATATCCCACTCACAGCCCAGCGCGGTATTTATCCTAGACATTTTGGCATAGTTTTTACCTGTCTGGACATGTGGCAAGAACTAGAGCAACGAGCCACCACCCAGCAACTAATCTATCGCCAGCCCGCCAAGCAGCGTTTTCCGGGCGAGGTCACAGAGCACTATGCTTTCTTTCTCGAAGATCCTTTCTACAACCTGCTGGAGTTTAAATATTATGTTCAACCTGATGCTGTGCTTGGTGCCCAGGCTTTTAAATTGATTGGCGATCAATCACCTCAAAATAGCCACAAAAAAGCAGAGTAACTAATTACTCTGCCCTAACCAACTTAATAAGAGATTACAAAAATGTGGAGGAATTAGTAGCGATCGCCACCACCACGACGGCCACCACCGCCACCGCCTCCTCCCCAACCACCGCCGCCACCGCCACCACTGCCTCTTTCTTCACGAGGTCTGGCTTTGTTTACTTTCAGGTCACGGCCCATCCATTCTGCGCCATCTAGCGCTTCGATCGCCGCTGACTCTTCAGCTTCCGTAGACATTTCTACAAAAGCAAAACCCCGCATCCGACCAGTTTCCCGGTCAGTAGGGAGTTGTACGCGGCTAACAGTACCGTATTCAGCAAAGGTTTGCTTCAGATCGTCCTGAGTAACGTCGTAGGACAAATTTCCAACATATATCGACATGGGTTTTCTCCAAAATCAAACAGTATAAAAGAGTAGCTTAGATCCGGAGAAACATTTGTCGATGAACAACTTGAATTTCACAGCCGAAAATAATTCTTACGTCTACACTATCATAGCTTACAAGTGCCAGTTGACCTTGATCACCTGAAGCAATTAGCGAAAATTTCAATGTATTGATGATCACTTTTTCCCTCAACAAAATCACACCACATATAGATAGCCTAGATTATTCGCTAGTATTACAGGCTGGAAAGTAGATTAAATTAGATAATTTGAGCTAAATTAGTTTCTATTTCTAGCAAGCAAGCATGGCCACTACTAGGTAAAAAAATTGTTTTAGATTGGGGTAGTTGCCGCTGAAGAATCTGCACTTCTAGTTTGGATGGCAGCAGCCGATCGCGTTCACCGGCAATTAATAAAGTCGGAATTCCCACCAAGTGGGGAACCACCATATGGACATTAAATTGGCGTAACAAGCCTAGTCGCCAAGCCGCAGTGGGGGAAGCAATCGAGAGCATCGCAGCAATTAAATTCTTTTGGTCAGCAGCGGCCACCAGATCAACTTCAATTAAAAAGCTAGCCAACAGCCGCGCCGACACCTGATATAGCGGCTCTGGTAAAACATTGGCAAACAAACTACTAGCCACAAGCCATGGTAGCCGCGCAAAAGAAGAAGCCGGATTAATCAGGGTTAGTTGTTGCACACATGGCAGCCGAGCTGCGATCAGCATAGCTAAACAAGCTCCAAAGGACTCTCCACATAGGTGAATTTCTCGATCCGGGTCAGTTGATAACTCTTGGTCGATTAGACATAGCGTTCGATCAACTAATTCATCCCACTCCGACAAATCATTACCAGGAATCGCCAAGCAGCGTACGTCAAAGCGCTGAGCCAGTTGCTCCTGTTGCCTAGCAAACAGTTGACCGGTGCCGTCCATGCCCGGAAAGTAGATCAACAACGGCAAATGATCCTGAAGTGGTCGAGGAGTGAGAAACCGAAGAGCCATGAGTTTAAGGCTGACTTAAAAGATAAGTAACTTCAGCAGCCATGAGTTGGGTTAATTCTCGCACAACAGCACCAGCTTGCTTGCCATGATAGCGGTCTTGATAGGAATCGATCGCAAAGGGCTGACCGACTCGAATGGATACATCTTGGTAAAAAACTGCCGGGTGCCAACCATCTTGCTGAAACAATGGTTCTAAAGGATCAATTTGATGGAGTAAACTGAGGGGAACGGCTGGCCAGCGCATCTCAGTACCGGCAGCAATACCCACGGGCAGAATATGCAGATGAGGAACGGCTGCTTGCAATGCTAAATGAGCAAATCCCCGATAAAAAGGGCTAAGATGCTGGGAGACATTGACATTGAGCATAGGAGCAGCGCCTTCCGGAAAAATCCCAACGGTTTTGCCCTGATGGAGTAAATCCCTAGCATCCTGCAACATCTGCTGATGCCAGTCTTGATTAGTTAGCGGAAAAGCACCGCAAGTTTGCAGCAACTCTTTGAGAATGGGGATGTTGCCCATGTAGCGATGACAAACAAAATTGATGGGCGTACCCAAAAAACTAGTGAGCAGGAGCGGATCTAGGAAACTGCGATGATTACTAACAATCAGCAGTGAGCCATGAGCAGGGATTCTTTCTGGATTTTGCACCTGAACATTCAGACCTAAGAACTGCCAGAAGTCTTGAGCCACAACGTAGTCAGGCCAAATAGCTTCTAAAAAGTTCATGAATTTTAGGGAGTATTTAAGCGTTGTTTAGGTAGCATCAGCGATATCTCTAATTAGCAAAAGCTTAGAACTTACGTAAGCATCAAGCTTCTGAGCTTCTTCCGGATCGAGTGCTACTTGGTTACTGACTTTCTGCATCAGAACTTGGGACAGCTCCCGGTCAGGCAAAGATAGCAGTTCTTGGTAGTTAACTTCCGAAACCACTTTCCAGAGTAGACGCAACACAGATGGATCGATAATGATGTTCTGAATCAAATCTCTCACTTGAAAATTTAACATTTTCTTTATATTACCCCTTTTCAATCGATCAGGAGGGTTGCTAGTGGAATCGATACATTCTGCAATAATCGACAGTCTAGGCATTAATACTAGCCGATGAGATCCGCTAAAATTAGTACTAATATGCCTTTGAAATTTTTCGATAAAAATTTAGTTTTTGCTTTTATCTTTACCCTTGACTGGTTTAAAGGCAGTGAATTTACCATTCAAGCCCGCCACAATAATTTTGGTGTTGTACTCCATCATCTGGGCATAGGTTTCTGCACCACTACCGGCGGCACCAAGGCCATCAGTATATATTTGACCCTTGGCAACTTTCA
>JAYUSR010000199.1:0-35557 GCA_043755575.1 Synechococcales cyanobacterium | reverse complement strand
TGAAGAAGCAGTTAGCACAACTGGTGATGTTACTAAAGAAAAAACTGATGTAGCTACTCGAATTCCCGGCGACCTTCTAAGGCTCTCACCAAAGTTACTTCATCAGCATATTCTAGGTCTCCACCCATCGGTAGGCCAAACGCAATCCGGGTCACTTTCGTGAGTGGTTGCAGTAATCTTCCCAGATAAAGGGTGGTAGTTTCGCCTTCGATCGTTGGACTAACTGCAATAATTACTTCAGTGACTTGCTGCTCATGAATACGGCGCACCAGGGGTTGGATGCTTAACTGTTCCGGGCCAATGCCATCCATGGGTGAGATAGTACCCCCCAAAACATGATACTTACCGCTGTATTCCCGAGTTTTTTCGAGGGCAATGACATCGCGTGAATCGGACACCACACAGATCGTATGGCTATCGCGCTGGGGATGGCGACAAATATGACAAATTGGCTCCGCCGATAGATGAAAGCAGTTTTGGCAAAGACCCACCTGCTGTTTGGCAGAAATTAGAGCCTGGGCTAATTCAGTAATTTCACTTTCAGGCCGTTTTAGCAAATAAAGCGCTAGCCGCTGGGCAGACTTAGGGCCAATTCCGGGCAAGCGTTGCAGTTTTTCGATCAGCGTGGCAAGAGGACGTGTGTAAACCGTGGGTCTGGCTCCATAACGGACGAACAACTACTATAACAGCAGCTTAGCCTGTTATAAAACAGTCGGTCGGAAAATATCCCCACCGACTTGCTTAGCAATAAAATTAATTATCACTGCTATTTTTTCAGCTGTTGGGGCTGCTGTTTCTTTTCACGCAGGCGACGGAGTTGCTGAGACCGAAAATCTTGAGCAGAGCCAGAAAGTTGTACCTGCTGCTGAGATAAAAAATCTTTCTCGCTGGTCTGCTTCCCATTTTGGATACCATTGAGGAGTCGGAGCAGACCGGTGCTATCACCCTGGCTGGCACTACTAAATGGATCACGAGCATCACCACCAAAGCTGCTTTGGGCAAGACTGGGTTGGCTCAAAGCAGTTAAGCTGCTACCGACTAACAAACCAACGACTAAGCAATTGAATTTAGACATAATAATAAATCACACTCATTTTTCGATTTTACACTGATGCTAAGCCAACCGGCGGCGTAGTAATGGCTGAATTGATAACAAAGCAACTACCGCAAAGACCAATAGGATTAATAGCGAATTGCCGAAAGTTACCGCGCCCCAAGGAGCTTTTAGTACCACGCTCGACCACTGCCAATGATCATTGACGTACAAATAACGAATTGGTTCAATCGCGTAGCTAAGTGGATTGAGACAAGCAATTACTTGGAGCCAGGGGGGCATAAAAGATAGGGGAGCTAAAGCAGTACTGGCAAACAATAACGGCAAATTAGTAACAAAAATAACGGCGATTAATTCAATATGGCCAGGTAATGCAAAGGTTAAGCCTAAGCTCAAGGCGGTTACACCGACTACCAACATTAATACTACTAAAGCAATTATACCCAGTCCAGCTAGTCCGGGAAAGCCAGAGCCTAACGCCACGCTCAGCGCGATAATAGCAAAAGTTTGCACAAAAGTTAGGGCAACAATGTAGATCGCAGAAGCAGCGACGATCGAATAACGACTAGCTAGGGGCGCAACTAATAATCGATTTAAAAAGCCAAATTCTCGATCGAACATTACTGGCAACCCAGCATTCAGCGCCCCCACAAAGGCAGTGAATACAATCACCCCCGCGCCCAAAAACTGACCATAATTGGCACCAAATAAATCTTGAGGAATATTTTGAAATAGTGCCCCAAACAACAACAGCCACATCAATGGCTGAATAATGCCCGCAATTAGGGTACTGGGACGGCGCTGGAGCTGAATAAACAAGCGCTTGGTCAAACCTGCGGTTTCTTGGATAAAATCGCTCCAGTGATTGGGCTGGCTAAGATTGGGGCTTTCACTATCGGGTTGCCAGTCAGCGAAGGTTTTAGAAGTGTTAGTAATCATAATATTAAGTAGATAAAAATTATTGCCAGACTCCATTTGACGGTGTTCACTTCATACTTTTCTTTTTCTCAGCTTTCAGGTCACGACTGCCAGCGGCAGACAGTTCGGCATCCATCAAAGTTTTACCAGTCGCTGCTAAATAGACATCGTCTAGACTAGGACGCGATTGCGAAATGCCGAAAATGGGTAGACCAGCGGTCTGGAGTGTGGACTGAATGGTCGTTAGTGCATCACTTTCAGTTTGTACTACCAAATTGAGAGAATTGCCCTGGTTGGTATTGATGATTACGTTCTGTACAAATGGCAAATCGCTAAGCAGCACCTTAGCAGTAGCGGCCTCTGCGGCTGGTGAAAACTCCCGAATCCGCAGGGTAATCCGATCGCCTCCCAAGCGGTCTTTCAACTCGCTGGGGGTGCCGGTAGCAATGATCACACCACCGTCAATAATCCCCACCCGATCGGCTAGGGCATCAATTTCTTCGAGATAATGACTGGTAATTAAGATGGTGGTGCCACTCGATCGCAGTTGCCGTAAAAAGTTCCAGACCACTACCCGACTCTCAATATCCAGACCCACGGTTGGTTCGTCCAAAATTAGGACTTCGGGTTGATGGAGTAAGCCCGCAGCCAGGTCTAGCCGTCGCTTGAGACCACCAGAATAGATGCCAGTTTTTTTATCGATGTGATCCGATAAACCTAGGACTTCAGTCAGAAATTCGATTCGATCACGCGCTAATGCTCTGGGCAGATGATAGAGAGCCGCCTGTAATTCCAGCAATTCTCGACCGGTTAAAACCTTGTCTAGAGCAACTTCTTGAGCCACATAGCCCAGTTTACGGCGTGCCGACCGGGGATCTTCTAAAACAGAAACTCCAGCAACTTCTAAGCGGCCACTATCGGGCTTCGTTAGGGTACAGAGACAGCGAATAGTGGTAGTTTTACCAGCCCCATTGGGTCCGAGCAAGCCGAAAATTTCGCCCGATGCTACTTGGAAAGAGACATCTTGCACTGCTACGGTAGCACCGTAGTTTTTATGAAGATTTTGAACAAAAACGGCAGCAGCCATATCTTTCTAAAACAGATTGCAATGGCTTTATCTTAACAAAATTGCTAGCTATCGCCGCATTTGCGAATAACTCATCGGTTTCGCCCCGAGGTATTAATCAAAAAAGTATTTTCATATACAAAAAAGCTCAAGCTTGAAAAGCTTGAGCTTTTAGTCAGAGTAGCCTGCTCCAAAGGTAGGTAGACTATCTAACTTAAAATATTTCCTTAGTAGTTACGGTTAAAACCGCCGCCACCGCCACCACGGCGATCGCCACCACCAGAACCTCGATCTTCACGAGGCTTAGCCTTGTTCACTTTCAAGTCGCGACCCATCCATTCTGCTCCGTCTAAAGCAGCGATAGCAGCGTCTTCTTCAGCATCAGTGCTCATTTCCACAAAACCAAAACCGCGCATGCGACCAGTTTCGCGGTCAGTGGGCAGCTGTACCCGCTTAACCGATCCGTACTCTGCAAAAACAGCGCTTAGATCAGCTTCTTTAACCTCATAGGATAGGTTACCTACATAAATTGACATATATTTTCTCCAAAATCAGAATGGTGTAGAGAGTGAGATTTCGGAGAGAAGGCTGCCAATGCAGAACGTAAAAAACTCGTCAATACTAGAAACAAACAATTTAACCGATACATACTCTTAACGTCGAAATTATAACACTCTGTACTTTGTTAATAAACTGTTTTGGTCATTAGTAATTCATATCATAATGCGTTAGAGTATCAAACCCGCTACCAGCTAATGAGTTTGATGGTGTTTAGGAGCACTGAGATACAGAAATCCCACTGCCTGGGCAGTGGGATGAAGATTTCAAGTCAGATGGAATGAGTTATTTGTTGTCTGATTCAGAAAACTCTGCGTCGATCACATCATCGCCACCGCTCGGCGGTGTAGCGGCATCATCAGGAGGGGTGCCAGCGTCACCAGGACTAGATTGTTGATAGATATTGCTACCGATCGTATACAGAGTCTGTTGAACTTCAGGAGTCAAGCGCTGAATATCAGCATCATCTTCCTTGGTGATAGCTTCTTTCAATTCCTTGATTAAGCCTTCTAACTTAGTCTTGTCAGCGGCTGGAACTTTATCACCCAGTTCTTCCAACTGCTTCTCAGCCTGATAGCAAAGAGAATCAGCTTGGTTTTTCCGTTCTACTTTATCTTTCAGCTCTTTATCAGAAGAAGCATTCCGCTCAGCTTCCGTCACCATTCTTTCTACCTCGTTTTTGTCGAGAGTAGAAGCACCAGTAATACTGATCGTCTGTTCTTTGCCGGTGCCCTTGTCTTTGGCGATGACGCTCAAGATGCCGTTGGCATCGATGTCGAAGGTAACTTCGATTTGCGGTACGCCGCGTTGTGAGGGTGGAATACCATCTAAACGGAAGGTTCCTAAAGACTTATTGTCTTTGGACATTTCCCGCTCACCTTGCAGCACATGGATTTCTACATTGCTTTGACCATCCACTGCCGTTGAGAAGGTTTCAGACTTCTTGGTGGGGATAGTGGTATTGCGGGGAATAATCCGAGTCATTACACCACCCAAGGTTTCGACACCTAAGGACAACGGGGTAACGTCTAGTAAAAGAATGTCTTTAACTTCGCCAGCTAGTACGCCCGCTTGCACAGCAGCACCAACAGCTACTACTTCGTCAGGATTCACGGTTTGGTTGGGGTCTTTGCCCAACACTTTCTTGACGACTGCCTGCACGGCTGGAATTCGGGTAGAACCACCCACCAGTACGATTTCGTCGATTTTGCTTTTGTCGATTTTGGCATCGCGGACAGCGTTTTCTACTGGTACACGGCATCGATCGATCAAATCAGCACAAATTTCTTCAAACTTGGCTCTGGTCATGGTTAGGTCTAGATGCTTCGGTCCGTCTTGAGTAGCGGTGATAAAGGGCAGATTGATTTCAGCCTGGGTCACACTCGATAACTCAATTTTGGCTTTTTCCGCTGCTTCAGTGAGGCGTTGGAGAGCCTGACGATCTTTGCGCAAGTCAATGCCTTCTTTGCGAGCAAAATCATCGGCCATGAAATCTACGATCTTTTTATCGAAGTCATCACCACCCAAGTGAGTATCACCGGAGGTAGAAAGCACTTCAAATACACCATCACCTACCTCTAATAGGGATACGTCGAAGGTACCGCCACCTAAGTCAAATACCAAGATGGTTTCACTACTCTTTTTGTCCAGGCCATAGGCCAAAGAAGCAGCAGTTGGCTCGTTGATAATCCGCAGTACTTCGATCCCGGCGATTTTACCAGCATCTTTGGTGGCTTGCCGCTGGGAATCGTTGAAGTAAGCTGGCACGGTAATTACGGCCTGGGTAACAGTTTCACCCAGGTACTTGCTAGCATCGTCTACTAACTTACGCAGTACCAAAGCCGAAATTTCTTCAGGGGCGTACTTTTTGCCATTACTGTCAATCCGAACGCTGTTACCTTCGTTGAGAACTTTGTAAGCAACTTCGGTAGCTTCGTTGGTAATCTCGTCAAAGCGCCGACCGATGAAACGCTTGACTGAATAAAAAGTGTTCTCGGGGTTCATTACCGCTTGCCGCTTAGCAATCTGCCCCACCAGCCGATCGCCATTCTTAGCAAAAGCAACCACGGAAGGGGTAGTGCGGAAGCCCTCAGCGTTAGCAATTACAGTGGGTTTGCCACCTTCCATTACTGCTACGCAAGAGTTGGTTGTTCCTAAATCAATGCCTACGACTTTTCCCATAAAGCTTTAACTATTCCTTTTTATCTATATAACGGTCGGGTTTACTATTTGCCACCCTAGAGCAGGCTGATTGGCCGTGATGCGGCGACAAGCGATTCTCCCAGAGGAGAGATTGCGTTTATGACAGTTGCTAGGCAACTGCACTTACCAACCCTATCCTGGTTTGATTGAGGATTTTTTTGAAGGGTGGTTTACCGTACCTACCGCACAGTCTTTGAGAACGGCGGTGTGGTGACTTCTTTAAATCTACGCTAGGCTTGCCCAGAGAGCTATCGGGCAAGCCGAATGGCTAGAGTGTTGTTTACCGAAAGGTTATAAATTTTAGTTAGACGATCGATCTCAAAGCGTCCTTGATTTCAGGATATTGGAAGGGAAAACCTCGGCTTAAAGCGGCTGTCGGCAATACCTGTTGACCTTCTAGTACCACCGTCGCTCCGTCACCAAGCATCGCTTCTAAGACAAAACTCGGTACGGGCATCCAGGATGGTCGTCCCATTACTTCGCCTAACTGTTGACATAATTCTTTCATCCTGACTGGTTGGGGGGCGGTGGCATTAAACACACCCGACATGGTTTGGTCGTCCAGAGCCGCTAGCATCAGGCCGACTACATCATCTAGATGTACCCAAGAAAACCATTGATCGCCAGATCCGATCGGACCACCCATAAACATCTTAAAAGCTGGAATCATTTTAGCTAAAGCACCACCATTCCCCAACACCACACCTAACCGCAACATCACCAACCGCGTAGTAGTTTGCTGCGCCGCCGTTTCCCACTCTCGACAAACTTCCGCTAAAAAATCACTCCCGGAGGAGCTGGATTCATCAAACTTGGCGGTATCGCTAATACCGTAGAAACCAATCGCTGAGGCATTAATTAACACCTGGGGTGAGACGGCAGCTTTTTGGATGGCCTCCACAATTTTTTGGGTGCCAAGCTTGCGGCTCTCTAAAATTATTTTTTTCTGCTCAGCTGTCCAGCGCTTTTCAGCGATTGGCTCCCCCGCCAAATTAACCACTGCATCGCAGCCAGAAATTTCTAGCTGCCAGTCGCCACTTTCTAAAGGTCGATACTGAACAATTTTGGTGGCTGCTAGCTTCTGGGCGGCGGTTGGATTACGGGTAAATATTACAACTTCATCGCCCCGCGCTAATAATTTTTCGACTAACCGACTACCGACAAAGCCAGTGGCTCCGGTGATTGCTACTTTCATGAATTTTTCTGTTGCTCAGGCCAGGTATTCTAAAGATTGTCACCAGTTGGGAACTGATTAGTCAAGGCTAATCATTCAAGACTTACTTTAATCAATGGGCGCGCATGATGTATCTGGGTTTTGATCCTGGTAAAGATAAATGTGGAGTAGCGATTGTCGATGACCAAGGACAAGCTCACTACCACGCAGTGATTTCCACCGCTGCTGTCGTGGAGCAAATTAAAATACTGGCGACACAGTGGTCAGTAACGCAGGTGGTGATCGGTGATCGAACAACATCTAGACAGTGGCAAACTAAATTACAAACAGAGTTGCCCCAGCTCTCGATCAAACCCGTCGATGAACATCACAGCACCTTAGCAGCGCGGGATCTTTATTGGGAGATGTATCCAGCCCAGGGCTTTCAGAAAATTATCCCCCCAGGAATGCGCTTACCACCTCGTCCGATCGATGATTTGGTCGCTATTTTGCTAGTACGCAGATATTTAAAGTTAACGCCACGTTAACTTATGGCTAAGTTTTTCCGGTCTCCAAACAGCGCCAAAGCCCCTTAAAATGATGGAATATGAAATCTGTGACTTTTGGCAATGACCAGTAATCCACCTTCTATCCAAACCAACTTCCAGCTTCAGCCCTACCTGATTGATCGACAGGCGCAGGTGGAAGCGGCGCTAGCCAAATCATTGCCACTGGCTTATCCCGCCAAAATCTATGAGGCCATGCGCTATTCATTATTAGCTGGGGGCAAGCGACTGCGGCCAATTTTGACAATCGCCAGTTGTGAATTGCTGGGTGGAAATATGGAAATGGCCATGCCCACAGCCTGTGCGATGGAAATGATTCATACCATGTCACTGATTCATGACGATTTGCCTGCGATGGATAATGATGATTACCGCCGGGGTCAATTAACCAATCACAAAGTTTACGGCGAAGATATTGCCATCCTAGCTGGTGATGGTTTGCTAGCCTATGCTTTTGAACATCTGTCGCAAGGAAGTATGCAGGTGCCAGTGCCAATCGATCGAATCCTGAATGCCGTGATGCATTTAGCTAAGGCTGCTGGTGCTGGCGGATTAGTAGGAGGCCAAGTGGTGGACTTGGCCTCCGAGGGTCAGCCCGATGTGACCCTAGAAACCTTGAGCTATATCCATGCTCATAAGACCG
Organism: Synechococcales cyanobacterium; assembly: GCA_043755575.1. GTDB lineage: Bacteria > Cyanobacteriota > Cyanobacteriia > Cyanobacteriales > Chamaesiphonaceae > JAAFHZ01. The sequence continues at coordinate 27,397 of JAYUSR010000199.1, read as the reverse complement.
GTGCTTTACTAGAATCAGCTGTAGTCTGCGGCGGCATTATCGCTGGCGCGGTGGCCGATGACCTGCAACGCCTGTCTCAATATGCTCAGAACATTGGCCTGGCCTTCCAGATCATTGATGATATCTTAGACATTACGGCTACTTCCGAAGAATTGGGTAAAAGTGCTGGGAAAGATCTTCAAGCTGAAAAAGCCACCTATCCTAAGCTATTGGGTATTGAGGAGTCTCAGCGCCAAGCGACCGCACTAGTCACTACTGCTAAAGAAGTATTAGATGTTTATGGTGCCGCCGCACAACCGCTGCAAGCCTTAGCCGATTTCATTACGACGCGGCGCAACTAACTGCTTACTGTTATTCAGTATCCGGTATTACATTGTTTTTATTCCCTACCCCAGGTAAGCTTTGTGCCCAGTTCAGCAGATCCCACAATTCAAAATATCAGTGCTGTTTTGAATAACCACGTACTGATAGTGGCTCTAGCAGCTTGCGGTATTGCGCAAGCATTAAAGCTGATGATTGACCTAATCAAGAATAGAAAAGTGAGCCTGCGGGTGCTGACGACGACCGGCGGGATGCCCAGTGCTCATTCGGCTTTTGTGACGGCGCTGGCAGCGGGGGTGGGTCAAGTCAAGGGCTGGGATAGTGTGGAATTTGCGATCGCGACTATTTTTGCAATTATCGTCATGTACGACGCGGCTGGTGTGCGACAAGCGGCTGGCAAACAGGCCAAAATTCTGAATCAAATGGTGGATGAATTATTTTCGGAAGATCACCACTTTAATGAGCAACGCCTCAAAGAGTTACTTGGTCACACGCCAGTTCAGGTAATTGTGGGCGCTATTTTAGGAATATCGATCGCTTGGGCCTCAGTGATTAATTTCTAGCCTTGCTGCAAACTCAACCTTAAACCCACTAGCCAACACGTCGATCCGGATCAAATTGGTATGCCCAAAAAAATGTAGCAGTCTAACACTTGCTCTGAGGATGATGGCTTCTAGTTCTAATAGTGTGGTGAAAGTCGAGTCACGGTTTTACCAGAAAGCACTGTTAGCCTACTCCAGAAACATCTTGCTGAAGTCAAAAAACTCCATTTGTGTGACTCCATCAAGGTTATGGAGCCACACAGCTGCCCTTTATCCTCGCTAAAAAATATGAAAATGCTTAAGCCTCAGCACCACCAAAAAGCTTCTGGGCAGCACGAGGCGCACGCGCATCAGCCGAGTTCATGACCTCGGCTTGGTCATTAATCATTTCACCAGGCTTGTTTTCTAGTACCCGCGTCGAGAGCGCAATCTTACCTGATCCCTCGTCTAAGCTAATGATTAAAGCCTTCAACTCCTGTCCGATCGAGAACACTACATTCAAGTCAGGAATATATTCTTGGCTAATTTGCTTAATATGCAGCAAACCAGTCGTGCCATCAAAATCTATGAACGCCCCAAAAGGCTTAATGCTTACCACCTGACCACTAATCAGCTGACCAAGCTGAAGCCGACTAAAGTTTTCACTGCGACTAGCCTGCCGCTGAGACAATACAAACTTATTGCGCTCTTGATCGGCTTCAATAATCAAGGCTGTAACACTGCTCCCCACCAAAGAGTTCAAATCTCGCTCTGAAAGCTGTGACTTAGGGATAAAGCCCCGCAAACCCTGAAAATCAACAGTGACTCCACCTTTGTTGACTCCAGTTACCCGTACTGAAATCGATTCTTTACTTTCTTGAATGTCATCGATTTTATCCCAGGCATATTTAACTTGCAGTTGCCGCCGGGAGAGCGTTACTTGGCCATCAGCATCTTGCTCGCGAGCCACCAAAAAGTCAAAATCCTCGCCGATCGGCAATAGCGTGTCTAAATCGGAACCGACATCCTCGATCGACACAAAAGCCAAAGATTTTCCCTTGATATCTATGTATGCCCCGTTGGTATCGTGGCTAAACACTTTGCCTTTAATCACAGTGCCTTTCTCGAAGCTCACTGTTTCGGATTCTAAGGCTTTGGCAAAATCATCCATTGAAAAGGTGGACGAGGTAGATTTAGGTGGCATAGGACAACAAATATAAAATCAAACTGCACAGGTCTAGCATACCCAAAACCCAGAGAAAAAGATTGCAGTTATCACTGCCACAATGGTTTTACATCTGATAATTAGGTCTTTGTAGCTGCTGTAGAATTATAGCTCGATCGATCTACGGGCACCAGAGGCAATCAGTCCCAAACAAAAGCATCATCAGCACCGCCAAATCAACTAGATATGATTCCTTGATTTTAGGGCATAATAATTTGGTCATAATTTCTCCTGAAATTTCCAGAAAATATCCACGTTAGTAATTGTGGATATAAAGCGAGACGGTTCATATCAATATATTTTTATATATTTTACCGGTATAATCAAGTTATATGTACAAAAAAAGTCGGAAGATATCCGCTGCCTCTCGTAGACGGGTATTCTTTGCGGGGTTAGTATTAACAGCACTGGTCTCAGTTGTAGGGGTGTTCTTTGGTATTAACCAATTTATGGGCGGCCAGGCGCAGACAGCATTTGCGAGCTTAGGCATAGCAGATTCTGTTGGTGTCAATCAAAAAGCTTTAGAAAGCATTCCGATCGAGTTTGAGGTGCCCCGTAGCTACCAAGCAGTCACACTAGCCAGCGTGCCAACCGAAGAAAAAGTAATTGCCCTCACCTTTGATGACGGACCTTGGCCAATTACCACCGAAAACATTTTGGCGACCCTCAAGAAAGAAGATGTCAAAGCTACATTTTTCATGATTGGTCAGCCCTTACGATCTTTTCCCGAAATTGCCAAAAAAGTTGTTGGCGATGGTCATGAGATTGCTAATCACACGGCCCACCACTGGTATCACAAAATGTCGCCTCTAGTGGCACAACGGGAAATCGATGATACTAATAAAATCATCTTGGAAACCTTGAACGTCAAAACCAATTACTTCCGACCACCAGGCGGCGTACTCACCAATGGATTAGTAGCCTATGCCCATAAACTGAATGATGCTGTGTTGATGTGGTCGGTGGACTCGGGTGATAGTAACCCTCGTCGTCCTTCGGTAGAAAAGATTGTCAAAAATGTGATCTCACAGGCTAAACCCGGTGGAATTGTACTAATGCACGATGGAGGCGGCAAGCATGACAATACCGCCAAGGCTCTACCGATAATCATCAAAAAATTACGTGCCGAAGGCTATCGATTTGTAAATACTACGGAATTGCTAGAGATCACTCAAGCCACCGCGCCAGAAGCAACTCCAGAGACTACAGCCCCAGCTAGTCCAGCTACTTAGACAGCATCGAAGAATATCTAAAAATAACGCTACCCGAAGGTCTGATTTCCAGACCTTTTTTATCTGAGATGGATTCTATAGCAGCGTCAACTTAATGTTTTGATTGCTGTTAGTAATTGGCTCTAGACTGTTTCTTTGTGAACTTAGCTTGTTACGATACTCTTTATCTTCGCCATTAAGAATAGAGAAGATAATCACACAAACTATGAATACTATTAAGTATCTAGCTACAAATGTGACTGCGACTAACATAATACATCTTGTTGATGGCTACACCCCAATGCATTTATGACAACTGGACTTGATGGCTTAAGGCCAATAGATATACCAACAAAAGCTATGACTAATAGCGAAGATTTTATGTGGTCTCGAACGTTGATTTCTAGTGAGGACATATACTCGGACTTATTGCTACGAATTTTCATTGTGATAACTAATAAGAATTATTTTTATTGTGGTGGTAGGAAATCAGAATTCGATTATTAGATTTCCTGTTATTAAATTCCCTGTAACTACTCAGACTCAAGAGTGGCTATCAAGTGTTACTATCTTGGGCAAACTAAACTTTCATTCGATCCACATGCCCAATATTAACTATCACTAATTCTATTCGTCCACATACAGCAGTTATTTGGCTTAAATTTATAGATATCTTGATAATAGTTCTCTGCCGAAGGTAGTTCAACTCGCTATGCTGAAATGCATCCTGGCTACCTTCAACTGTATGTTTCACTGCTGAAATTTCCTTGAAAAGTTGTGAATGCTATTTTTCATTCCTATCCGCATAATGTAATAAGAGCAATAAGTAGTAGTCCAAAAGAGAAAGCAAGTCAGTACAACTGACTCGACACAAATATATTGCCATCTTCTTGGATCCTATTATTCGATCGCATCGAAAACTTAGTATCTAAGCAAATAGATCATTTATTTAGAGTTGATAGCCAATGCAGTTTCAAATTCAATCTGATAGCGACATTCCTGTTTCTAAACAGCTATACGACCAATTATTGTTTGCGATCGCGTCCCGGCAGTTTCCACCTGGTCATCGCTTGCCCAGTACACGCCAGCTAGCGATGCAAACTGGCTTACATCGAAATACTATTAGTAAGGTCTATGGCCAGTTAGAAGCCACTGGCATGGTAGAGTCGCAAGCAGGATCTGGTATATATGTACGTTCTCTGGGTCATGAAAGCGGTGACGTAGATTTGCCAGCTATTGAAATTCAGGAGAATGCTCTAGCATTAGTCAGTCAAAGCCTCAATACCCTTTTGCTCCAAGGTTCTTCACTGCGCGAGGCTAGAGAGTTATTTCTGGCTGAAATTGATTGGCGATTGCGTTGTAGTGCGCGGGTGTTTGTTTCGGTACCCAAAAATGATATTGGAGCTGGTGAACTGATGACTCAAGAACTCCAACAAACCTTGGGTATTCCGGTGGAATTGGTGACGATCGAGGATTTAGATCAAGTATTATCACAAACTCATTCCGGTACTGTGGTGACTAGCCGTTATTTCATTACGGCAGTAGAAGCCATCACGGCGCATCGCAATGTACGAGTATTACCAGTGGATTTGCAAGACTATGGCAAGGAGCTGGCCGTGGTCAAAAAGATTCCAAACAAAAGCTATGTCGGGATTGTGAGTGTCAGTATTGGGATTTTGGCGATCGCTGAAATGATTGTTTATAGTATGCGTGGCGATGAAATCTTAATTAGTACCTGCCAAGTTACCGATAGCTATAAGCTGAAGGCGATCGTTCATCGAGCCAATATTATTATTAGCGATAAGGCTAGTTTGGCACGAGTGAATAAGGCGATCGAACGAGCTAGTGACGATTTAATTCGGATCCCAAAGGTGATTGAGAGCGAGAATTATGTAGGAGAAAAGTCGATTAGTTTATTGAAGCGAGAGTTGGGTTTGATTTAAGTAGAACCACGGATCTCGAAGCTAACAACTAGTTGTTATGTTGGAGACAAACTTGTCTTTCATCACAGTCCTTAGCTTTTGCATCTGCTATGTTCAACAAAACTTTTCTGCTTCCTTTCGTCGCGATCGCTATTACGACTTTATGTATTCCCTCGATAGTGTTTGCCAAGCCAGTTAAGCCATCAATGGTTGTAAGTGCTGGGATCGATCGAGACAAACAAGAGATCAAAAATGTCATTAGTAAAAACTTAAACTCTATGAATACTGGCGATAGTGCTAGCTTCCTCAGCACTATTTCTCCCGTTAGCAAAGAATATAAAGAGATTGCGAAAGATCCAGCGAGCATCAAATTTTTACAAGCATTGGGACTGATTTATAGCGTCAAAGAATTTGATGACATCCAAGTTTCTAATAATCAAGCATTAGTTAAGGTTAAAGTCTTAGTTTCGCTAGGTAAAACGGGGCTAATTCCAGAAATGGAGCGCCTTAAAAAAGAGTCGGGGACTAAGATCGGCAAAGATGGTTCAGTTACAAAGACTTCGATCCGTTCAAACACTAATTATGATAAGCCGCAGATCTCTGCTGGTACTATTAAGTTGGAAAAAATCAATGGTCGGTGGCTGATTTTAGCAATGCTTGGTAATAAGTTTCAACCAGTAGCTGGTACATCAGTTCGTGATATTAGAGAAACTTCTAGATCTGGTCTAAAAATAATGGCTAGCGATCGCAAGATTTTTCAACAAGTCTTTATCAAACATCTAAGCGCCCTCAATCAAGAAAAGCTGAGTGATTATTTAGCCACTCTCGATTCCACATCGCCTAACTACGGTGCTGCAAAAGTATCGACATTAAAACTCTTCAAGAATTATGACCTCAAATATGAGCTTAAAAATGTCGAAGTTTTAAGCTTGAGCAAGCAAAAAGCGGTAGTCAAACTGATTGCCAATGTCAAAAAAATCAAAGGGAGCGAATTCACCGATAGCCAGCTGGTAACCATCAATACTGTCCGCAAAACTAACGGTCAGTGGCGCATCTACGACACCCAAGTAGAAAACATCAGTGCTCTCAATACCCCAAAAGCCAAAGCCAAGGTTGCTAAACGCTAATTAACCGACTTGGTTGCGAAAGTGACTGATATTTGATCCTTATAAGTGTCATTCAATGGAAAGATAGCCGATCGAGATCGAGTCGATCACTTTGCACGTAATCTTTAGCTGTCATATCTTCCAACTTTACTACCGAGCCATCCACGGTTGTAAATCTTCCCGATGTAGGGAGTAGATTCAGCCACTCAGGTAATCGTTTATGCCATTCCATGTCTTTAGAGCAATCCTCTTCCTCTGTACGAATAAACCAGAAAAATAGTTCTACTTTTTTCTCATCACCCCAAGATGGTGCCGCCCTTACTCTGATTTCAAGTAAAGCACGAAGAGCCTCACCTTCAGGGCTAGTTTTTTCATGTTTATCCTGCATTCGTTTTTGTAGCTTTTGAGCTAATTCATTAAAATCATCAGGAAATGCAAATCGACTGCGTTTCCGTGCTAATGCCTCTCCTAGTGATCGAATATCTGCATCACCTTGGCATCCTGGTATTCTTTCCCATGTTGCCACAACAGCCTTTTCTACTGTCATCACTCGATCGAGATCGGCTACCAGATTATGCTCGGCAACTCCCGCAATGTAGGCGTAGCCGGGTCTTTTAAGTCTTCTGATTTCTGCCAACCGTTGAGCATCGACTTCTACTAATGGTGAGATTTCGACGAAAGGGCGATCTTCACAAGAACGAACTAGATCGCACGTCTGAGTAATAACAACAAAACCCCTAACTGCTGACTCTGCTGAGTCAGCATTGGCTTCGGCTGCGACAACGTCCTTAGAATCTGGTGTTAAGGGACGTTGAGGATCGAATCGAGCAAAAAACCAACAATCGTCTCCGATCATACAATCCCCTTGAGACCATTTGCTCAAAGCAGAATCTATTTCTAGAATCCAACTGTTACGTTCATTGCTCGTCACTATTTATTTCGACTCCTCACACTTTTAGCCGCTCTCGATTTTCCGACCTCACGATGGATTGAATCTTGGAGAGAATCCACCAAATCTGCTGGATGAGGTGGCATTCGCGACAACTCTGCTGCTTTGGATAATTGACCTGACTTGGGTTTTTTCGGGGCATTACCATCACTGAGAATATCTTTGACTCGATTGTATTCACCTGCTGCAAGCATCTCTAAGTAAGATTTTCCATCATCAGCAATGTCCATCAGAAGACTACGATTACGACTGGCACTACCAAGAGAAATGTACTCAACTACGTCTAAAATTCGATTTAATTTCTCTTCATTTGCAGAAGTAAGGGGTTGTCCACTTGCCCAAAAATGAACACTACGGCGCGAAACATTGAAGAGAGTTGCAAGTTGATCCCAAGTCAATCCGCTTAACTTCCTTAACTCGTTGACTGCTTGCTGTGTAGATCTTCCTGGCAGAGTTGATGGTAATGTTTGTGGGACAGTCGATGGTACTCCACTAGTGGTCATCTTTAAAGCAGCCAAGAGATGATAGTCAATGTCTCTAACTGTTGTAATACAATCGACAGTAGAAATGATCGGACAAATAGAGCAATTCATATTTGACTGTAATCGATTCTCCACTGCAAAGATTCTTTGGGGTTGGGGAGACAGTCCGTTGCTAGTTCTTCTGTCTAAAAGAGTAGTCATAACTTACCTCCGTAACGTCGCAAGAATTCATCATTCACTACCCAGCGAAAGAATGTATAAAGTCTCTCGGTAAAATTGTGAGCTTGCTGCATGAGTAATTCAATGCTGAATTCTTGAATTTTCACTGTAGAAATATCTAGATCGAGTATCCAGCTACTATCGGGAATAGCTTCAATTGCGTAAGGATCAAAAGTAGAATTTGCAGGCATAACACCCCATCTAGCAGCGAGTTGGGCTTCGCCCGATGGTAACAGAAATAATGTATCGTGCAAAACTTGATGGACATACTCCTGAAGATCGCTACAAATAATACCAGCCATTTCGGGTCTAATTAATTGAGAAATATCTTGCAAATTTTGACCGACAATCCGATCAATATAGCGCAGTCCCAATCGATCGATCTGCGACAAGTTAAAACTACGATGAAGTGTTATGAGCAAACTTTCTAACTGAACTAAAAAGTCACTGCGACTAGTGTATTTAGTTGTTTCAATTGATACAGCACTGCTGGCCAATGAAATCCGCCAAGTCCTCTCTGCATTCCAAAAACACCAAGTAGTTTGAGGATTCACTGACGCACCCTCAGGGTTAAATATTACATTTTGGGTTTGGATCTGTTCTAAAATCGGGTATTTTTCCCGAATTGCCTCTTGGAAGGAACCCACAAATTCTTGCTTCTCGATCGATAGAATCGGTGGAAACCTTACTTGCGCGATTGCTCTCACCAAGGGTGCATTTTTCAATGGCACTTCTAACGGTGGTATTGAGATCAGTGGATTTGTATTATTCACTGTATACGTGCCTTTTGCGAATTTCGCAGACATGGTACTGAAATGGAACAGGTGAGTATTCGTATCATTCCCTGATATATGTATCTTATAACAGTAGTGTGAAATAAAGTGTGAAGTTATCCAAAATAAGCTGTTTAACCGAGAATGTCACAAAGTACTGAATATCTATTGCCATAGGTATCTTTAGCCAACTTGATTACGGAAGCGGTTGGTGCTAATAGTCAATAGCACTACCGCAAAACAGGCTAGCGCCAGAGCATGCATCCAGAGGGCTTCCAATCCCACTCCCTTGAGCAAAATCCCCCGGACGATCGCAATGTAATGACGTAGCGGATTAAGCAACGATAGAGTTTGGAAGAAAGTTGGCATAGTCTCGATCGGAGCGATCGCCCCGGACAGTTGCACCATTGGCAAGTTAATAAAAAAGGTAGTTAACACCACCTGCTGTTGAGATTCACAAACCGTCGCCAGCATGATGCCCACCCCAATCCCCACAAATACATACAGTCCAGACAAGCCCATAAACAACAGGAAGCTGCCGCGAAATGGCACGTTAAAAATGACGGTGCCAATGGTCAGTGCCAGCAACACATCACCCATTAATAGACAAAATAGGGGGACTACTTTGGCCAGCAAAATTTCCCAGGGTTCGGCTGGTGTCATTAACAGCTGCTCTAAAGTGCCGGTATCTTTTTCTCGGATGACTGTTATCGAAGAGACGATCGATCCAATCAAAGTAAGCACCAAACCCATCACCCCCGGCACAAAAAACCAACTACTAGTTAGCCCTTGGTTATAGAGAAAAACAACTTGGGTACTCAGAGGGGCGACCGTCCCAGAATTCAGATATTGTTGGCTAAATTGCCGCACAATTTGACTGATATAGCCACTAGCAATCCCAGCGGTGTTGGCATCTACGCCATCGATCACCACCTGAATATCAGCAGGTTTTCCAGCAGCCAGATTCCGGCTAAATTCTGGCGGAATCACGATCCCCGCTGAAAGTTGACCGGTTTCTACTTGTTGGGCTAAAACATTTTCGCTCAACAGCATCGCTTGGGCATCAAACACCCGATTGGCAGTGAGGGCAGAAACCAATTCTCGACTCTCGGCGGTGCGGGCATAGTCTACGACACCGAGCTGGATGTGATTTACATCAGGATTGAGAGCAAAACCGTAGATCAACAGTTGGATGGTGGGGGGAATAATCAACAAGATAATTAACTGCTTATTCCGTAGAATTTGGTTGATTTCTTTACGAACCAAAGCCCAAAAGCGACTGGCGAAAAAATGTTTAAAGATCATATTAATCTCCTAACTGCATCCGACTAAGGGATTTTCGCGCCACATTAAATAGCAACAATCCTAACATCAAAATCATCAGCATACTGAACCAAACCCCCGGCCAGCCTACCCCACGCACATAGGCATCACGGGTAATAGTAATAAAATAGCGGGCAGGAATAATATTAGAGACCAGTGACAGGGGAAAGGGAATATTGTTGAGGGGATAGATAAACCCAGATAGTAATAAGGCCGTCAAGAATCCCACTAGTGAAACCCCTTGGACAGCAGCATTTTGATTGCTGGCACGGGCACCGAGCATGGTGCCAAACATTACGCTGGTCGCTAGATATAGTGGTGTGCCAATTATTAAGGGGGTTGGATCGCCAGCCAATCGTAGTTGAAAAATCACGGCTCCCAGTCCCATGGTGCCGATTGTCATGCCTAACCCCACGATCGAATAGGCTAAAACTTTACCCAGAATCAATTCTTCAGCACTCATATCTGAAGCGTAAACTTGTAAAATGGTGCCTTTTTCTTTTTCGCGTACCATTGCGATCGCCGATAGCAGGGAGGGGAAAATCCAAAGGACTACAGCATAGACACCGGGCACGATGTAAAGCGATTCTTGTCGCCCCGGATTGAACCACAGACGAGTATGGGTAGTGATCGGAATGGTACTGGGGATCAATTTTTCGGTTTGCAAAAAGGATTGAGTGATTGCTTTCATGCTGTTCTTAATCACCCGGGCATTATTGGCATCAGTGCCATCAACTAAAACTTGGATTTCAGTGGGTTTTTCGGCAGTTAGATAACGGCTGAACTCTGGCGGTACAATTACCACGGCCTTGGCCATGCTGCGGTCTAAGGCTAGCTCGGCATCACCACTCCAAGCCACCGGAGTAAACTGATTGGTGGCAAATAAGCGTTCGGTGTAGCGTTGGCTCAGATTACTCCGATCGAAGTCTTGCACCACTAGGGGAATATCTTTAGCTTCTAGGCGAATGGCAAAGCCAAAAATCAGCAAAGTGAGAAACGGTAGGACAAAGGCTAAAGCGAGGGTTAATCGATCGCGTCGGAATTGGGCTAGTTCTTTACGACATTGAGTAATAATGCGAGACATAAATACTTGGGAATATATGTAGTGGTAGTAGATGGGTGATTAATAATCATCAATTACTTGGCAGCATGTCCTCCCGCCCCCGCTCGTTGCACAACACTAATAAAAGCATCCTCCAGGGAAAAGGGCACCGGGCGAACTGATTGGACTTGAATCTGGGCAGAAGCTAGTAGGGATTGGATTTGGGGGATTTCGCGATCAGGATGATCGAGCACCACATGCAATCTGTCGCCAAAAATCGACACGCGCCAGTTCTCTAAATGAGACTTTAAAACAGCGGAGGCTTGTTGATTACGACTCACCCGCAGTTCGACTAGCTGCCCCGGTTGGGCGGCTTTGACTTCGCTAGGCGAACCTTGCAGCACTACTTCTCCGGCCACCATAAAGCCCATTCGGTTACACTGCTCTGCTTCTTCGAGGTAGTGAGTAGTGACCAAAACGGCAGTACCGCGCTGGGCTAGATCTTCAATTAAGCGCCAGAATTGTCGCCGCGCCAAGGGATCGACCCCAGAAGTTGGCTCATCCAGAAATAAAATTTCGGGTTCGTGCATCACCGAAGCACCAAAGGCCACTCGCTGTTTCCATCCCCCTGGTAGCCGTCCGGTCAGCATCTTCTCTTGTCCGACTAGGCCGCAGATCTCTAGCACCCAGTTAATTTTCTGCTGGCGGAGCCTGGTGGGTACTTCGTAGATGCCGCAGTAAAATTCTAGGTTTTCCACCACGGTCAAGTCGTCATAGAGGGTGAATTTTTGGCTCATGTAACCAATTCGCCGCCGCAGATCGACATTCCGCAGGTCTTGAGTTTGTCCGGCTAGGGATAGTTGGCCACTACTGGCTGGTAATAGGCCACAGAGCATTTTAATAACTGTAGTTTTGCCAGCACCGTTGGCACCCAGCAAACCATAGATTTCGCCGTAGTGAATATCTAAATTTACTCCTTTGACGGCTCGGAAATCACCAAAAGTTTTGTGGAGATTTTGGGCACCGATGGCGATCAAAGAGTTTTGTTGCCCTGACCTACTTACTATGCCAGGTAAAGGAATAAACGGTGGATCAGAACCTTGCTGGCGCAGCCGGGTGACAAAGACATTTTCCAGGGTAGTTTCGGTGGTTTGAATGCTGTCGATGGTGAAATTAGCCAGTGCTGTGCGGATCTGTTGCTCCGCCGACTGGGGATCGACCACTAAAACATCTAACCTGTCGCCGAAGGTTTGAACATCGGCAATGCCGGTGAGATCGAAGTCCACTAAGGTTAATAGCACCTGTTCGACAGCCGCAATTTTTTTAGTCCGGATTTCCAAACGTTGTAGTCCCAAGTTAGTCCGCAGTTGCGGCAGGGTGCCAATTTCTTGGATTTGCCCTTCATACATCAGCGCAATCCGATTGCAGCGTTCGGCTTCATCGAGGTAGGGTGTCGCCACTACAATTGTCATACCAGTGTTGGCCAGTGCTGCCAACACATCCCAAAACTCCCGCCGAGAAACCGGGTCAACACCAGTAGTCGGCTCATCCAGCAGTAAGATCTGGGGTTGGGGGATGAGGGCACAACACAAGGCCAGTTTTTGCTTCATGCCCCCAGAAAGTTGACCGGCTAACCTGTCACCAATCTGCTCTAGTCCCATTAGTTCTAGGTACTGCTGTCGCCGTTGCTGAAAATCGGCCGCCGCCACCCGCCTTAGCCCAGCGATATAGCGAAGGTTTTCATCAATGCTCAGATCCAGATATAAAGAAAATTGTTGGGTTAAGTAACCGAAGTTGAGGCGAGCGTTGCGCGGTTTCTTGCCTAAAACATCAATGGTGCCTGCGGAGGCTTCCATGACACCACCGAGGATGTGGAAGGTGCTGGTTTTGCCGGCTCCATCGGGTCCGATGAGGCCAAATATTTCGCCGGGATAGACCTCAAAGTTAATGCCTTTGACGGCTAGCAATTTGCCATAGCTTTTTTGTAGTCCGGTTACTTGAATGACTGGTACTAGAGAAGATCGATCGACAGTCAGATCCTTAGTTAGTTCAGTTGCTGATTCCAGCATGGCCTTACCTCTATTTCAGAACTGCTACTTCAGATCGATCTCGGCCTCGGCGGGCATTCCGGGCTTAGCATAGTCGCGGTCTTGATCGATCGATAGTTTGATGCCAAATACTTGGCGGACTCGGTCTTTTTTGAAGTAGATATTTTCGGGGGTGAAGGAGGCTTTGGGATCGATCGAACTCACTTTGGCGGTTAGTGCTTGTTTGGAGTCGGTATCTAACAAAATGCGGGCGGTTTGACCGATATGAACTTTGCTTAAATCTCCTTCTGGTACATAGGCGCGTAGATACACGGCCTTGGGGTCAATGACTGTCAATAGAGTTTTGCCAGTAGCGACCACGGCTCCCGGTTCCAGAGTCCGGGACTGTACCACCCCGGCCAAGGGCGACTTCACCTGAAAAGAATCCAGGCGTTTTTGGATTTGCTGTTGGCTAGCCACCGCGTTTTGAACCTTGGCTTGAGCTGCGGCTAGTTTGGCATAAGCCTGTTGTTTTTGCTGTTGAAAGGCCGCCAGTTGACTGTTCCGAATAATTGGATTCAGTTGAGTAGATTGGTTTTGAGTCAGACCACCCTGGGCGGCGGTAAACTGATCGCTAGCGGTTCTTACCGCCGCGCGCCGCGCGGCCAGACTAGCTTGGGCACTGTCTAGTTTGGCTTGAGCGGTGTCGGCGTTGGTTTGGGCTTGGTCAAACTGTTGACGGTTGACAGCTCCTTCTTTCACTAATTGGCTATACCTGTCGCGATTTTTTTGCGCTAATTGCCATTCGGCTTTGGCTTGTTTAATTTGAGCTTGTGCCTCGCCTACTTGGGCTTGGGCTTGGCTGAGTTGTGCTTTAGCAACGGCTACGGCGGAACTAGCTTGGTCTACCCGCCCGCGCGAATCGCCCTTAGACTGTTGTAAATTAGCCGCTGCTTCTTTGATCCGGCTATCAGCCACGGCCACTTCTAACTGAGCTTGGGCGGCTTCTTGCTTAACGGAGTTGACTTGGGCGGCAGCGCCTTTTAGCTGCTCATTCACCTCTAAGTCTTCTATTTTGGCCACCACCTGTCCGGCAATTACCGGCTCGCCTTCCCGCACTAAAATTGCCGCAATCCGGCCACCGGTTTTAGCCGCGATATCAGTTTCATCAGCTTCAATCCGCCCACTGACTGGAATGAACGTAGCTGCCGGTTTAGGTGCAAAATACTGCCAGCCCAAATAGCCCACAGCCAACACTGCGACCATCGGTAGCAGTAAGCGCGGCTGGAACTGACGCTTGGGCTTAACCAACGGCTCTTCTTCGAGTATCGTTACCTCGGCATCAACGGTTGATGCAAGCGAACTTTCTTCGATGACAGTCACCTCAGAATCGGTCGTTAATGCTGGGGCATCTGATGAACTGGCAGATTCAGGATCAGAAAAAGTTTTATTCATACCAACTATCTCTAACAATATCAGGCGATCAAATCATCCACATAATCATACTAGACAGTCTAGTATGATGAAATAAACTATGTAAGAAATTAACATTAGGCCGCTAGACACCATCAAATTAACCTCTGTTGATAGATAATTGGCTTATGCCGAACCAGAACACTGCTCTCGCCGATCCTCTCTTGCAAAACTCCGATATTACGACCTATACGCCCAAGCAAGAAGCGATTTTGCAGGGGGCAGTAAGGATGTTTTTACGATCAGGTTATGCGGGTACCAGTATGGATCGAGTCGCGGCTGAAGCCGGGGTATCCAAGCAAACGATCTACAGCAATTTTCAGGACAAAGAAGGATTGTTCAAAGCTCTGATGGAACGAATGACGATCCGGCGGTTTCAGGAGGTATTCCACATGGCCACGCTGCAAGGTGAACCAGAAGTACTGCTGCGGCAGTTCGCTGAAGCCTACCTCAACAATATTGTGGATGAAGAATACGTAGCGCTCTTTCGGCTGATTTTGGCCGAATCAGCCCGCTTCCCCCATTTAGCCAAACTCTATAGCAGCACAGTGATTCAGCAGGGGCGGTATTTGGTGGCCGATTATTTTCGGCGGCACCCCGAGCTAGGCTTTACCGATCCGGAGGCGATTGCTCAAATATTTGTGGGTTCGCTAGTTTCTTATGTGGTGGCGCAAGAAATTTTCTATGGCAAAGAAACTGTGCCTTTGTCACGCGATCGACTGATTGATAGTTTGATATTTTTGATGCTCGGTCAACGTTAATCGAACAGACTCTCGCATAATATATTTACAGCCCACCCAGCATGTCTTGATTCACTCCATAATGACCGAGCCAGAAGTTACCATCCGTCCCAATTATCTCTCTCCTACTGCCGCTACCGAACTATATCTGCAATTACGCGATCGAATAAATTGGGATGAACGGATCAATGCTCGCAAAACCGCCTGTTTCGGTCTACCTTATAACTACTCAGGCTTAATTTATGAAAATCAGCCGATGCACCCACTGCTCCGGCCTTTGTGCTTACAATTACAGGAAACATTGGGGTTTGAACCCAACAGTTGTCTGATTAATTACTACGAAGACGGTCGCTCCAAAATGGGCTTCCACTCTGATGAAATAGATAATTTAGAAGATGGCACTTCTATTATTGTCATTTCTCTGGGTACTGAGCGGAAACTTTCCTTTCGATCAAAAGCCGACTATTCTCACAGCTGCTCCTATTTCTTGCCCCACGGTTCTTTGCTATGCATGAGCCAACGCACTCAAGAATTTTGGAGTCATGCCCTCAAAAAAGTAAAAGTCACCGAGGGACGCATCAGCCTTACGTTTCGCCGGATTGTCCCCTGACCTGTAATTACTCGCCAGTAATCGATAAACCCTCCACCCAGACCATCGGACAGAGACCACCAGAAGTTAACTCGGCCTCTGGCGCCACATAGACAATCTGTTTTAACAACGTCAAAAAGTCCCCAGCCACAGTTGCCGCATCGATGCTGACCTTCTCACCCTTATTTACCAACCAGCCATCAAAAGGTAACGAGAAAGAACCTTGGAGAGATTGCACACCAGCATGGAGTGCTTGTAAATCATCAATCAAAATGACATTCTCCGCCTCAGCTAAGCTGTAAGTCTGGGCAGCTGCCTCGTCACTGGCATAGACGTGATAGAAATGCGGTGAAACGGTGATTTTAGAACCCATATTGGCATGACCAGTCAAAGACGTTCCCAGCCGTTGAGCAGTGCCAGCGCTGTGGATAAAGCTACTGATTACGCCCTTGTCTAATAGCGTTACCCGCCGGGTAGGGGTACCTTCGCCATCAAAGGTATCGGCTCCAATATTGTCCGGGTGTAAGGCATCATCGGCGATCGATAGCAACGGTGATGCGATCAACTGACCCAAAGATTCTGGAGTGGAAAGGCTTTGTTTATCTAAAATGCTTTGGGCATTAAAAATATTGGAGAAGGCTCCCAGCAAGCTAAGAAAGGCTTCTGGCGCAAAAGCTACCAAATATTTACCAGTGGGAACTTGCTGATAATTGAGGTGGCTAATGGTTTTAGCCGCTGCTTCTGCTATGCACTCGGCAGTTTTGAGTTTCTGGAAACTCTCGCTCATCTCAAAAGCGCCAGCACTGCGCGGCTTTTTGCCCTCTTGCTCGGTCTTGGTATAGAGATAAATTGTAGATAAGGAGCGGGTTTCGTGGCGATTAGCGCCTTGGCTATTTAAATAAAAATGCTCGACCTGGCGCTGACTGAGACCATTGTACGGGACACTCTCGATCGCTTCATGAGCCGCCAGTAGTTCTTTCTCAGCCGCAATCAAGCTCGCTACCAATTCTGGGACAGTGGCTGGCTCAGCTACTTCTAACTTTACTACCGCTACCGGGGCGGTAGATTCAGGGCTAAAGTCGGGAGCGTGTTCTTTGATGCCAAAGAAGCTAGCTTCGTAGGCTGTTTTCAGAGCTAGTTCTAAACCGATGGGGTCTATATCAGTGGTGCTGGTAGTCCCCACCGTATTTTCTTTATTCCAGACTCGCACCGTCACACCTGATCGATTGGAGGCTTTAACTTGCTTTGATTCGCCCCGCTCCACCTGCACGCTGGTTTCATCTACAGTAGAACCGTAAATATCAAACTTTTGAATGCCCAGTTTGGTAGCAATAGTTTGGGCGGTAGTAGAGATGTCAGTGATATTAACCATGTCAAGAAGATCGCTGCGAGGTAATTACTTACCATCTTAACGAGCTGTACCAGGGAAGATCAACGCCTTACTTTTTGATTTCTTCTAGCTCACTGAGCCGGAATGTCACTAGTTTGTCCCAGTTACCATTTTCAAAAACAACGGCTGCTTTGCCATCGGTAACTCTTTGCACAAAACCTTGAAAATTATAGTAGGTGTCGTTCTTATTGATAATTTTGACGACAGAACCGGGAAGAATCATAGGGGATTACTGTAACTGCTGCTGCCACTGTACCGCAGTTGACACAGCTCAATCAACCGCAGTTATGGCCAGTTATTAAATTCTTGATTAGGCTAACAAGCTCTGCTGAGCAAATTTGACAGGCCGGATTAGATGCTTGTTGCCATATTTGCGCGTGAAAGTAATGGCCGTAGCTGGTAGGTTGTCGCGAATAATTGCTGGTTTTACCGAGAGTAAATTAGTCATGGTGGTCTTTCTCCTGGAGTAAACTTAGTTTTAAACTCTGTGGCAATGTTACTAGAGATCGCAAATTTTGCTAGTTAAGTTTTAGACTGACACTAAAAAATGAAAATTCCATGAAATCTTATGGAATTTTAGCCTATAATACAGGGCTATCGCCGACTATCGCACCTATGCTTTTACCACACCATCGCCTTGCTGTTTTACTTCACGATGGCATTAAAGGCAATCAAGGTAAGACAGGGTTAACAGTTCTCCGCTATAGTCCTAATCCGGTGGTAGCTGTGATCGATCGAGAGGCTATCGGCGAATCGGTAGTCAATAATACTGGCATTCAGCGGGAAGTGCCGATAGTCGGCGATATCACAGCGGCTTTAGCCTATCAACCTGATGCCTTGGTAATTGGCATTGCTCCTTCCGGTGGTTTAATTCCCGATGATTGGTGGCCAGAATTGCAAGCTGCTGTCAGCAGTGGCATTTCGATTATTAATGGTTTGCACACCAAGCTGAATGGCCATCCCCAATTACCAGCGCTTCAACCTGGCCAATGGATTTGGGATGTGCGCCAGCCACCCACCACCATCCGGATTGGTAGTGGAGCAGCTCAAAATTTGCCCTGCCAGCGTGTTTTGATGGTGGGTACCGATATGGCAATTGGCAAAATGTCTACCGGTTTAGAACTGCAAAAAGTTTGTGTGGTTCAGGGTATTAAGTCGAAGTTTGTGGCTACTGGCCAAGCAGGTTTGATGATTTCTGGCTCGGGTGTGGCCTTGGATGCGATTAAGGTTGATCATGCCGCTGGATCGATCGAACAGACTGTCCTAGATCACAGCCCTGATCAAGATTTATTGATCATAGAAGGGCAGGGTTCTATTCTCCATCCCGGTTCTACAGCTACTTTGCCGCTGTTACGGGGCAGTCAACCCACCCAGCTAATTTTGGTGCATAAAGCAGGTCAAACCACGGTCAGAAACTGCCCCCAGGTCACGATTCCACCCTTGTCTGCTGTTGTGCAGCTTTATGAACAGCTGGCCAGCGCTGCTGGTGCCTTTGAACCCGCCCCAGTAGTAGCTATTGCCATCAACGGCGTAAATCTTGGTGATGATGAATTGCGAGCATACCTCGATCGAGTCACTCAAGAAACAGGCTTACCCTGCACTGATGCAGTAAGGTTTGGAGCCGAGCCACTATTAGCCGCAATCTTAGCCAAAGAATAAAGTTATCTAGAAAATAGCCACTAGCTATTGCATGGGAAAATAAACTGTTGCTGACTGCCCAATTAAGAAATTTTGAGCAGTTGTAAAACTAACTTCTACTTTTTGCTTGCGCTGGTCGGGCAGCGGTGTGATGGAGACAATTTCACCAGTAAATTTCTGACCATCGGTTACTTGCACAATCGACTTCAAGCCCACTTGGAGTTTTGGTGGCAAGGCTGCTTCTACTTCAGTAGAGACTTTCAGGCTACGAGCAATTCCCATCAGCTTGTTGCTAGTAAAGATTTTAGTACCATCTTGAACTAGAAGATCTACTACATGGCCAGATTTATTAGCGACGACATCTACTGATAATGGTTGAGCACTGGCGATTGTACTCACTTGAGGTGTCGGAGCAGCGTTACTGCGCTGTTGCAACGATTGCAGGTTATTCGTTAGTTGCTTATAGCTAAGCTGTTCTTGACGCAGCTGTTCTTGGAATTTACGTAAGTTATCTTCCTGGTTTAGCTGTTGTTGAACATCAAAACCTGGAGATGTCACGGATGGAATACCAGTCGGTACTTCTCTAGTCTCTTGAAAAGCGAGTTGAGCATTTTCATAATTTGACCGAGCATATTCCATTTCTACTCGAGCACTTTCCACCTCCGCCATCAATCGTTCACTTGGTTCACTAGCAGCGCCACGCTGTGCCGTAACGAGCATCTGTTTGCGTTGATAGACGATTTGTTGACGCTTATAAGTAGCTTTCGCCGCTTGCACCATCTCTCTTTGTTGCTTAACTAATGCAACTTGATTGGGTGGCTGTTGAATACGAGAACCGTCGGCAATTGTGGAGCGCAACAAAGCAATATTTTGCTTATTACTATTAATCTCTTGCTGTAAACTCTCAATTCGCTGCTGTGAAGTTTGCTGTTGTCGCGTCAGTACTTGCTGTTTCTTCAATAAATCTTGCTGCTGAGCAGTAGAATTTGGTGGCTTGGGAGCTGCTTCGGGACGGACTGGGTCAGCGTCTACGCTACGGATTGCCAGTAAAGATTCACCAACCTGTACTTGCTGGCCAACTTTCACCTTGACGCTTTGGATTAAACCTGACGTAGTAGCATTAACTGGTACCACTTGAGCTGGCTCAATCTTGCCAGTGAACGGGATGCTGGAAAGTTGTACGGATTGCCCAGCTGGTATTGATTGTTTGGCGGTAATCGTTAACGGTAATGCTGGACTAAAATATTGACGGAGCCAATACAAACCGCCACCCAAGCCCAAGAGAGCAATCACTATGGTTGGGACTTTCCACCAGCGCGGCGATCGGATTCCAGAAATTATGGAAACACTGATCGGCACAACGTCTATCAACATTTCAGATGCCTGAAGTTCCTCAAAATTAGAGGGATTTTCGAGAGGGATTTCTGGCTTCGGATGAAAGCCAGTTGGCACTAAACTGCCTATAAATGTCTCCTGGCCTAATTCCAGATCTGTTGACTGGTCTGAAAATAAATCTGTGGAATAATCTTCATCGATCGATCCCAACGGCTCACCAGTCACTGGTGCTTGGGGAGTAATTGGGGCATGACCTTGGTAGACATAGCGTACAGTCCGCTGAATTTCTTCAGCAGATGCTCCTTTGAGCAAATAGCCTTTGGCTCCGGCCTGCATTGACCGCACTACATATTCACTATTGTTGTGACTGCTAACAATCAGTACCTTAACTTTTTCGCCCAGTTCACCTTGGACGATGATCTTGGTGGCCGTTGCGCCATCCAAACCGGGCATCTCCATATCCATGAGCACCACATCTGGCTGAAGCTGTTGAACCAATTCGAGCGCTTTCACGGCATCATCTGTCATGCCCACAACATCAAAATCGTCAGCTGATTCGAGAATAGATTTTAGCGTTTCTCTAATGCTCTTTTGGTTATCTACTAGTAGAACGCGAATCATTGACGCTCCCTGAAGTGGCCTTCAATGTCTGAGTACATGGATCAAGGCAGTACTTCGTATTAAAATTTTTACTATTTTAGCTTGTTGCACACTCCTCATGACGATCCGGCCAGCAATGCTTCAAGATTACAGCTAGTTGACGGATGGAGTTTTGAGTCAGATCGCTTAAATTATGTCTTGAATCAACATTTCTTCGTAAAAGTGACCCGGAGAAGTGATTGCAGTTACCGCCGGACAGCAAATGGGAAAAAGTTTATGATTTGAGGTGGGTTCCTTACGTTTTAATATGTCTTCCACCTCGGTAAATGCTGTACAGTCCGATATTCATCAACCACGAGAGACAGACTGGCGGCTGTTTTTACGCCTGATTCCCTACGCCCGGCGCAGCGGTTCGCTATTATTGTTTTCGCTGCTGATTATGGTGCCCTTGGCCGTATCCAATGCTGTTCAACCTTTGTTGATTGGTCAGGTGATTTCCCGCATTAGAGAAGAGGCTACTTGGTCATTTATTAGTCAGATGGCCTTGCCAGATGCCCTCAATGCTCTAACGCTCATTTTAATGGTTACGGTGATGATCCGGCTGGTCTTGTCGGCAGTACAAGGTTATACAGTCCAAAGGATTGGCCAGCAAATTACCGCCGATATTCGTCAGGATTTGTTCGATCATGTGACTTCTTTGGGGGTGCGTTTTTTTGATAATACTCCGGTGGGTAAGCTGATTACCCGGCTCACCAATGACGTAGAGGCTTTGGGCGATGTCTTTACAACTGGAGCGATCGGCATTGTCAGCGATTTGTTTTCGCTGGTGATTTTGGCGGTGACCATGTTTTTTACGCAGTGGCAGCTGGCCGCCGCACTGACCGTGATGTTGGTGCCAGTCAGTGCTTTGATTGTGTATTTTCAGTATCAGTACCGCAAAGCCAACTACCGAGCGCGGGAAGAATTATCGACGATGAATGCCACCCTTCAGGAAAATGTGACGGGGATGAATGTGGTGCAGCTGTTTCGCCGTCAGCAATATAATGCCGAGCAGTTTCGATCGATCAACCAAAGATATGTAATTGAAGTAGACAAAACCAATTTCCATGACTCGGCCATTTCGGCCACTTTAGAGTGGATTTCGCTGGTGGCGATCGCCGTGGTGCTGTGGTTGGGAGCCGACATGATTGTAGGCAAGCGGGTGGATATTGGTACCCTATCGGCGTTTATTATCTTTGCCCAACGGTTATTCGAGCCGCTGCGCCAGTTCGGGGAAAAATTCACAGCGATCCAGTCTGGTTTTACAGCGGTCGAGCGAGTCAGTGATATTTTGCGCGAGCCGATCGAGATTAAAGATAATCAAGATCTGGCTGCCTTGAAATTAGCGTCGCAGTTTGCCCACCCCGACCAAAGCAGTCGCGGCGAAATTCAGTTTGAGCATGTCTGGTTTGCTTACAAAGATGATGATTACGTCATTCAAGACTTAGATCTTACGATTCGTCCCGGCGAAAAAATCGCCTTGGTCGGTCCTACAGGTGCTGGGAAAAGTACGGTTGTAAGGTTGCTTTGTCGGCTCTACGAGCCCACCAGAGGCCGAATATTAATTGATGGCGTGGATATCCGCAACTTGCCGCAGCAACAGCTGCGCCGCTATCTGGGGGTGATTTTACAAGATGGTTTTCTGTTTGCTGGGGATGTCAAAAGCAATATCACCCTAGGCGAAAGTTACTCGATCGAGGATGTCCAAAAAGCAGCCCAGATTACCAATATTGATCGACTGTTAGAAGACTTGCCCCAAGGCTATAACACCCAGTTACGAGAGCGAGGCACGAATCTTTCCGGTGGCCAAAAACAGTTGTTAGCCTTTGCCCGCGCCGCTATTCGCAACCCCAAGGTTTTGGTTCTCGATGAAGCCACTGCCAACTTAGATGTGGGCACGGAAGCCTTGATTCAAGATGCCCTCAACAAGCTACTGATCGATCGCACGGCCATTATTATTGCCCACCGTCTATCGACCATTCGCTATGTCGATCGGATCTTTGTTTTAAAGCAAGGATCGTTAGCCGAAGAGGGTAGTCATGAGGAGCTGATCCAGTCTGGTGGACTCTATGCTAGCTTGCATCAACTCCAAATGTTAGGGAGCTAACTATGTCTACCCGGTTGATCGATCCCGCCACTATCAAGATTCCTAAGCGCGGAATGCCGGTGACTATTGTGACCGGTTTCTTGGGCAGCGGCAAAACCACCCTGCTCAACCATATTTTGACCAGTGAACATGGTCTCAAGATTGGGGTGTTGGTCAATGAATTTGGCGAGATTGATATTGACAGCCAACTATTGGAATCGATCGAGGAGGACATGGTGCAGCTCAGTAATGGCTGTATTTGTTGCACCATTAACGAAGATTTAGTGGCAGCGGTGTTTAAAATGCTCACCAGTGAGGAAAAGATTGACTATTTAGTGATTGAAACCAGCGGCGTTGCTGACCCGGTGACGATTATGGCTACCCTGAACAATTCGGATCTGCGGGGGCTAACGCGCCTAGATGCAGTAGTGGGCGTAGTGGATGCCGTGAATTTTGGTGCTGAGTATTACGAAAGTGATGCTACCCGGAATCAGCTAATTTATAGTGACATTTTGCTGATTAACAAAATAGATTTAGTCGATCGCCCGCAGCTCAGCACAGTGCAAGCGAAATTAGCAACCTTGAAAACTGATGCCATACTGATAGAAACCCAGCGCTGCCACGTTAGCTTTACTCTTGGATGTACAGCTGGCTAGTAGCAATACCGTGGCTGATCATGCTCACCATCAGCACAGCGATCATTTAGCTGCCGACGATTGGATGTCGATCGCCTTCGAGTTCGATCGACCGTTGGAGATTGCCAAGTTTCAAGAATTTATCAAGGGCTTAGCCGATAATATTTTTCGCAGTAAGGGAATTTTGTGGTTCCAAAAAAGTGAGCAACGCCATGTTTTTCAGCTCTGCGGCAAACGCTACGACATCAATAGTGATAATTGGCGGGGCGCACCAAAAAACCAAATAGTATTCATTGGCAAAAGTTTAGATGAGCAAGCTATTGGCCACAGCTTGCAAGATTGTTTAGTCAAAAACTAACAAAGTTCAGTTTTTAGCTTTTGCAGTTCTTGTACAATCCCCAAAGGATTATAGCCCTGGCTAAAAGCCAGCGCACTACTCAAAGAAACATCCGCCGGACGCGGTGCAGCCATCGGCACGGTGGCTTGTAAACATGGTTGCAATAAGTCGGCGGGGAATTGCAAAATTTTGACTAAATACCGGCCAAATTCGTAGCGCGATAAGCGTTCGGGGCCGCCTAAATGCCAACAGGGAATGTCCGAAGCTAAAGCCAGCAAAATACCTTGAGCGATCGATCTCCCACTAGCCGGGGTGCGATATTCATCAGTAAACAGCTGGAGCGTTTCACCCTGGCGCAACTTGGCCACGAATCCTTGCAAGAAACTGGGTGCATGGGGCGTGGCTCCAAACATCAAGGGCAACCGGCAAATGATGGTTTTAGGATAACGCGATCGCATTCCCTCTTCGGCCAATACCTTATGCTCGCCATAACGATTCACTGGTGCCACCGGATCGGCTTCGCGGTAGTTACCCCGTTGGCCATCAAATACTTGGTCTGTGGAAGTAAAAACACAGGGAATATTTAAATCGGCACAGTGTTCAGCAATGCGCCAAGAGGCTTGGACATTGATTTGCCAGGAAGCCTCGGGCTGGACTTCGCAGGTGTTGGGCTGAGAGAGGGCGGCGGCATGGATGACAGCATTTGGTTGCACGGTCTGGAATAGCTCGGCCAGAGCCGCCACATCAGTTAAATCGATCAGCAATAATTTGGTTTGCGGAATCTTGGCCAACTTAGAGTGAGTAGTGCCATAGACTTCCCATTCTTTTTGAGCAGCGGCACAGAGATACCAACCTAAAAATCCAGTGGCTCCCGTAATTAATATTTTTTTGCGGGTCATGGCTGAGAATATTGGCTAGCAAAAATATCTAAAGAGATTCAAACATGGCACTCAAACCATCTAAGGTCAGGCATTCCTCGGTGAATTCTTCGGCATCACTGACATTTTCGAGTTGGTAGGACATAATCCTTCGATCGTCACCAGGCATTTTTTTGGAGGAGATCAAGGTAGCAGGATATTTTTCGGCGATCGCTTTGAAGGCGGTGGCTTGGATGCGCCAGCTGTCGTCGGAGCATTGAATTGTGACTTTCCACATGGTTGAATCCTGGCTAAGCTATGGGCAAAATTTAGGCTGAAGCCCAATTGTGTCACGATCTGGACAGAATTGGATGATTGGAATGTTCAGCTATTTTATGATTGCATGGCCTGTTTGATTCTAAAAAATTGATGAAGAACAATTTTTGTGGCTGACTGATCACCAATTTCTTTTAATATCTCGATCGATTGCTGAGAGAAAGTGAGAGCTTGAGAATAATCGCCTAAGGTTTCGTAAATAATCGACAACTGATGGAGAGAGGTCGATTCTCCTTGCCGATCGCCGATTTCTTTTTGTATCTCGATCGATTGCTGGGAGAAGGTGAGAGCTTGAGGATAATCGCCTAAGTTGTAGTAAATCATCGACAACTGATGGAGAGAAGCTGCTTCTCCCCGTTGATCGCCGATTTCTTTTTGTATCTTGATCGATTGCTGAGAGAAAGTGAGAGCTTGAGAATAATCGCCTAAGGTTTCATAAATAATCGACAACTGATGGAGAGAGGTCGATTCTCCCCGTTGATCGCCGATTTCTTTTTGTATCTTGATCGATTGCTGAGAGAAGGCGAGAGCTTTGGGATCATCGCCTAAGATATAGTAAATCATGGACAACTGATGGAGAGAAGCAGCTTCTCCTTGTCGATCTCCGATTTCTTGCTGGGTTTCCAAGGCTTGTTGCCATAGCTGAAGAGCGGCTGTATATTTTCCTTGCAAATTACACAATTTGGCTAAACCATCATAGGTATTGGCTTGATCAAGGCTAGCCGGAAAATTGTTGTAGATATCCAGAGCCGATCGATAGGATGCTTCAGCTTCATCGTTTTTATAAATCGAGCAATAAGCATCACCAAGCTGATTGAGTAACCTGGCTCTGTCGATATTAGGTTCAGGGTTTTCTACTAGTAACTGATTCAAAAAATCAAATCCAGATTCGGTGTAAATGTTATTCTCAGCCATAACAATAAACTGTTCAGGCACCGCGTACCTGATGGAACCCGAGTCAGGTGAAATGGTGATTGTTCTGCTGTGCAGTCTGACCTCGATCGATTTCCACGACCAAAAGTCTGGAGCAAAGCGGGCACAACGGGTAATCGCATAGCTTGGCAGCAGCAAAACGATCGGATACGGCAAAATACGCGGATAGCTATCCCGCTCCATATTGATATTGCTCAGTACTTCAGGATATTCGCCAGAAACACCGATCGATCGTTCTAACCCAGAAATCAACAATACTGGCTTGAGATTAGGTATCAACTCCACCGCTTCTAACCGCTCTTGCACCTCCAAACCAAAATATCGTAAATCCTCGTCAGCCAAAGCCAGAGGAATCCATTGCACATCAGGTGATCTATTGCTATTTTTGAGATATTCAATCACTACCGATCGATCGCGATCGGAATTCACTTCCATAAAGGCGATCGTAAAACCTTCAGACAGCTCAGCAAATAACTCAATACTGTCTAGCTCCTCAGCATTTTGCTGTAAAAACTGAGTATCAAGATTGCTGTTGAAGCTGGGCAAGGGCTGTTTGGAAAGCATTGATTTTGATTACTGTAGGATGAGGATAATTCCATCTTTGATCGCCGTTATATTCCAACACATAGGTATAGAACAAACAATCTTGCCCTAGATCGTTACTAGGTGCTCGTTTCTTTAAATAGGTTTCGGCAATAATCGGATAATGAGTATCCGGAATTTCGCGCTCGAAGCTAAATTGCGCCTGATTTATGGCATACAGAGCATCATCGGCCTGTACTTTTGGATGTTTTCTTCCGATCGCAGTTAAACAAGATTGTCTGACCATTTGCATTAAATCTCGCACATGTCCACCACTAGCGCGAATAATATCTAACAAAATTTCCTTTTCGGCAAAGACTTGCTCGATATTAATCCGTTTATCGAGCAGCTCAACTAACGAGTTTAAGCCTGTATCGATATAATTCAATAAATCTGGCCTATCTTCGTATTTGTAGATATTTACCATCGAGACTATATATGGTTTGGCAAAAGTTTTTGCGATGCCGCGTGAAGAGTACAGCGAGGCAATAGGCACCGTATAAACTATCGTGCAGTCGATCGCCTGAAGCTGAGCAGCGTAATCAAAAAATAGTTTATCGGCAACATGAGGTGGGCATCGATCGAGATTATCGAATACGATTAAAATTCCTTTGTAATTTGGATATTTATCAATCAATTTTTTTTCGGCATCGTGTAACAATAAGTTCAGGCTAGTCATCAAGATTGATATGTCTTTTTCAATAGC
>JAYUSR010000198.1:0-11424 GCA_043755575.1 Synechococcales cyanobacterium | reverse complement strand
CCGCATCTTTGTTTCTTGTGGCTAGGGCTGAGTGCGATCGGATATTTGGTAACAGCTTGGGGACTTCGATCGCGAGCATTTTTACTAAGTGGTTTGTTGCATGTGGTGGTGTTAGCTCTCTTACCCCATGTCCCTAACTGGCAGTTTCTCTTCACCGGACTCATCACCGCTGGCAGTCTGTTTTTGCTAGCAGAGGTTCAGTGGGATATGCAATCTACCCATGATTCACAGCTATTAACCGTAGAGCAAAAGCAATTCAATCAAAACCAGCAGGAACGCCGCGAGATGGAGGGATAAAAGTACAGTGATGAATCGTTAATTTTATTTACTATAACTAACCCTTTTCTTTGAAATCGGTCATGATTGAGATATGGAATAAGTAGCGTTTCTAAAGTGCTAAGTTCCTGTAGTTGAACGAACTCTTTTCCTTGTTAATTCAAAATATGTACTGGACGGGGGTTATGCCGCTGTGACCCAGTGTTGCCCATCATAGGAGAGCGATGGTAGAAGGGCAAGCAGTGCTGAAGATAGCAAGTAATAATAAAGATCATCTGAATTACAATCGTTAATCCACCTAATATCCAGTTAGTGCGAAGTTTCTATCGCTTCCTTTGCTTAATTTCTACTTATGGGGAATTCACCTTCCCAACAGAGCGGTCAGGGGTAGAAAATAACTGAGTTATCATTAAGAAATGAAGTCGATAGAGGTAAATATCATCTCTGTCGGCTTTTTTGTAGGCAATCATTTTGGTGGCTGAAATAATTTCAGAGATGTTGTTATCCTGTAATCAGGTATGCTTCCAGCACCATTTCAGCTAGTTCTTGCTAAGTTGCTACAACAACTCTGCCGGGACAGTAGAGGTTGATGAGATCGATCTCGTGATCTAAAAAACTAGCTCTCAATTTTGTTGGTTGGCATCGAGTTAGCTCCATATAACAACCTAGCTCGTTTTTGTTCGCGTAAATCCTTATCGACCATTGCGATCGCTTCGTCTAGCTCCAAATTACATAAATCTAGTAATCGACTAGCTGCTTTCAGATTAGTGATTGACTTTGCTCTAATTTCAGGATCAGGAATTATAAATTGGTCGTTCATAACCAGTTCCAATTATGTTGAACATCTTGCAGGCTGTTAAACTTAGCACTGATTTCCTATTCCAGGGTAGCCGATCGATCTCGCTTTCTGTTATACTTGTACAATATAAAGTACAGATATAAGGCTATGAAAGTTATTTCTTTCAGTGAAGCTAGAGGTAGCCTCAAAACAGTCCTCGATCAAGTTGTGGCTGATGCCGACTATACGATTGTGACTAGACGAGATGCTGACGATGTAGTGGTGATGTCGCTAGAGTCTTTTAATAGCTTGATGGAAACAGTTCATTTATTGAAGTCTCCGGCAAATGCGGCTCATTTAGAAAAATCGATCAAGCAATTTAGAGATGGGAAAGCGGTAGAGCGAGACTTGCTAGATGTCTAGAAAGCTGGCTTGGACGGAGGAGGCTTGGGATGATTATATTTATTGGCAAGGGCAGGATAAAAAGACGCTGAAAAGAATCAACAAGCTCATGGATGGAACGATGCGTGAGCCGTTTGAGGGGATCGGTAAGCCGGAACCGTTGCGGGAAAATTTAGCTGGATTTTGGTCACGGCGAATTGATGACACGCATCGTTTAATTTACGCGGTGGAGGATGAATATTTAACTATTATTTCTTGTCGATATCACTACAATTAGTGAAGATGACTGAAATCGAAGTAGTGAGAAGTGCCCACGACTGCGCATTCAGATTAAATTATCCAGTAAATGATTACAGAGATTTTGCAATAGTCTTTGATGCCGATCGGGTGAAATGGAGCCAATTGAACCAATAATGTCACGGCGAGGTAATATCGATAAAAATCCTAATCTAACTAGCGATGTGGCTTTTAATCCGCTCAGTACAAAATCAAAGTCTTCAGTGCTAATAAGCTCGTCAAATCCTGGCACCAACTGATGCAGTTGAGTACTAACGCCGCAAACTAGCCAATCTCGATATGGTGGCATCGATCGCAAGAGAATAATTGGTCGAGTTTTGCTATTGCCATCGGCTTGAGGAATGGAAGCTAGTGCAACATTACCTTCTTTCATATTCAGGATTAGCTTCTTGAATTAAGTCGATGGAATATTCTGGTTCATTTAGCTCATAAGCATTGGCCACGCCTTGAATAGATAGGTTTGACCAAGCTAGGTGTTCACCATCTTGATTGGGCAAGATGGTTACAAGTAGTTTGGCATTTGGTTCTAGCTCAAAATGCTGATCGAGAAGGATTTGGTTGCCATCGAAGTGAGCAGGAATTGATATAGCTTCCATTTGGTTACTTTTCTTTGATTGTTCAAACCTTGATACTAATTATACCTGTTATGCCGATCGACATTAGCTCATGCCGTGTGTGCTAGGGTTGTGGCTGAGCAAGTATCGATCGACTGTAATACTTCAAGATAAACGGGTCGTGCGTCAAATTATTGTGGAATAAGTCGCTAGATCATTCCAAGTCCAAGGTTCAGTAGTTAAATTAGCTCTTTGAGCTGCGGTTGTTTGAAATCGGCTATGCTTCCAAATCCAGTTGAAATAGCTAACTACGAGTCTCGCTGTCACCTTACTTTGCTCCCATGATTTACCGAATTTATTCTGTCTACGATGCCATCTGCCTGTTTGCTGTCGCACAATACCATTAGTTCTTTCTAGCCGCTGAGTCTTATCTTTGCCAATGTAGTGAATAATTTCAGGTGGTAAAATCCTTTCATATCCACCCCAATCATCAGTATTCCATTTTTTACAATCCGTTTTCCCTTCAGTAGTGACGATTAACTCTGCAAGCATTTTATCAGTATGTTTTCCTACCCTTGCAGCTAATATCAAACCAGTCTGCCCAGCTAAGCTCAGAGCAATCCAGCAATCACCTATCATTAACTCATCTGGAAGACATTGCTTCTGTTTTTTTTACAAAAGACCACATTTCGTCGCCAACCACTTCATCAGCTTGGATCTGTGCAACCTCCTGATTATGAATCAACTGGGCTTTGATACTGGCTGATCTAAGAATACTAACAACTGTGTTGTAAGCTAATCCTGTTATGCGGGCAACGCCTCTAATACTACTCCCTTCGCTGTGGGCTTGCAGTACTTGTCGAATTCGTTCTGGACTCACATGTCGATAGTAATAGATAGTGTCAAAGCTCTCGGAGAAAGTTTGCTTGCACTCTAAGCAACGATAGCGTTGATGTCCACTGGGCATTTTCCCGTGCTTGTATGTCTTGTCATGGCCACAGAGCTTGCATTCCATAGTTTTAGTAAAGTGATTATTTGATTCTTACTATAGCAAGTCAACATTATTCTGACGCATGACCGATAAACGACGGGTTGTTTTGAATTAAGTTGGGGTTGAGATCGATCCAACCATATTCTTAGTTGTGTACAAGAATAATAGTTATCTCAGTTGATTGAAGTGGTGGGCATTGCCCACCTTCCATTATTAATTAAATTCCTTCATGACTCCGCGAACTAGTTGAACAGCTTCTTTAGTATCACGCAGCCACTCACGCCACCTATCGCGAGGATTGGTAGTTTGAATAATAGCGTATTTTCTCACCTGACTCAAAACATTTGAAGGGACTGCATCAGTCCATCCTTGAGTACGATCGCTTGGCCCAGGGCACCTTTTACAACTAACTCCATAGCTATGAGGTTCAGTGACATGTAAAATATTGCCATCGACATCGGTAAGTGCAACAGCAACGGCTCCGGTAAAACCTTGCCATTGTTTTGCTGTCCAAATACGAGTTACACCATCTATCCGACCATTGTTAGATATGGTGATATCTGTTTTCATTCGTCGATGATCGCCTAACTCTGTGAATTCAGTACCTCGAATTGGAAAACTCTTGCTGGAAGCTACTGCGGGAGCAGATTTATACCTAACTAGTAAACAGTTGTGACCATTCCCACCAGCTTGGATGCCACCATAAGAACATGTATTCTGGACATCAGAATAATAGTAAACACCAGGGTATCTAGGATCAGTATCGAGCCAGTATCTTACTCCTACTCGTAGATTTGAGCTTTTTAGCGAAGTGATTTGGCAATGGCGACCACCGCCACCGGCCTGAACACCGCCGTAAGAACATGCATTTTCAACATTAGAATAATAATAAACACCAGGCCATCTGGGATCGACATCGAGCCAGTATCTTATTCCTCCTGCATGTATTACTTCTGAAGATTCTTCTTGTAGCAATGCATAACGATTACTGTGATTAGAAATAGTGAATGAATTTGAAACTGCTTTTGATGGCAATATTGATATGCTAAAGCTTGCAATTAATAAAGCTAGTGATGTGCAAATTGAACGTTTTTTGATATTAAAGTTCATGAGTTTTTTTAACAATCTATCGAAGTGTTACTAATACGAAAATATAATCGAAACCCTGAAAAGTTATCAGTAGGAAAAAGTAGGTTGTTTCGATAAACTTTTGTAATACTGAATGTCCGATCGCATGATCGCCCTTATGCCAAAATAGAAGCAATTGCTGGAGGCCGACTTGAATGTACCAAACCACCCGCTGGAAATCCGCCGCCTTGAAGTTATGGGGGAAGGAAGTGAGTGTCCGATTATGCATACAACTATGAGTTGCCATCGGTAATAGGAGAAGGAACCAGTACCGATAGCCAGCAGAAGGAAAAAAGTATATAATATTCCCTATACAGGGAATGTATTAGAGATAAATATGATTTTTACACCTAACGAAGCTGCGGCTTTGATTGAAATCTCTCCCAAGCGGATTTATAAAGAGATCGAGCATCACATTATTCATTCCGATCCGCCTAATCATAATCAGCTTTCTTTTGGAACCCTGGTATATCTTCGCGCTCTCAAAGAGATTAACTTTGATTTCTCGGTTAGCTATCGAACCCACCTGCACGAAGCACTCCAAACAGCATGGAAACAGCAAGTTTCAACCTTAGAATTTGGAAGATTTTTCACCCTCAATGTCAGTGAAATCGGAAAAGAACTCCAAATATTAGTCGATCGATTTGAAGCCTGGAAAGCTCGGCTAGTCAGTAACCCAAATATTCTAGGCGGAGAAATCGTCTTTCCAGATTCGCGGTTATCAGTGCAGCGAATTGGTGGCTCTCTAATACGAGGTGAAAGCTTAGAAGTATTGAGAGAGGACTATCCTTACTTAACCGATGAAGATCTCGATTTTGCACGGATCTATGTCAAAGCTTATCCGATCCAAGGTAGACCGAAAGTAGATGAAATTTATAATTGATGAGGATTTATCGCCGCGTGTGGCGAGGTATCAACGCCATCCGTCGATCGAAGACTTTCAATTTTGATCGCAGTCAGTTCGATCAATCGCAGTAATGCCAGAATAAAAATAATTATTGAAGGCCAATGCAAATGTATTAATTCACTCACTGGAAATCCGCCGACTTAGAGTTATTTGGAGGAAGAAGTGGGGTATTCGTTGGCGAAGCCTCTCCCATAGGAGAATCGCACCCCAAACCACCAGATCCCGGCATCAATGCTAAAATTGATGTTCGATTCGGCGCAGCCGACGCTATGCTATCGTGGAGAAAAATTTTATGACAGTAGGATTACTCAGCTCCATTGCCACCCCAGTCCCCCGCCCTGAAATCGTATATCCCAGCTCAGACGGAGCACCCTTGGCTGAAACTTTTGATCACTTATACGTAATCATGACCACCGTGGCCATGCTCATGAACTACCTGAGAGGCCAGCAAGCCACCGTCTTAGCCGATCAATATTTATACTACGCTCAAGGGTTTCCCCGCTTGCGAGTCGCCCCAGATGTCATGGTAATTTTCAACGTCCCGCCCGGCGGTCGCGACAATTATAAAACCTGGGAAGAAGGCCAAGTACCAGCAGTAGTATTTGAAGTCACTTCGCCCGGCACCCGCGCCCAAGATGATATTGATAAAAAAAATCTGTACGAAAACATCGGCGTGACCGAATATTGGCAGTTTGATCCCCGGGGCGAATGGATTCCTGAAAAACTGCGCGGCTATCGACTACAAGGAACTCTCGAACCAACTTACTTCCCAATTACCGATGGTTACAGCCAGCCCCTGCAACTTCAGGTCACGGTAGAAGACAAAATGCTCGCTTTCCATCGGTTAGATAATGGGGAAAAGTTATTACCCCCAGTCGAACTAGACCTGGCTCTAGCTAAAGAGATTCAACGATCGAATGAATTAGAGGCGCAGCTGGCCATGTATCAGCAGCGTTTTGGTGAACTGCCTCCCGAAAATTCTTAATTATCATTAATCCACTCTTGGACACCTTTAACCTGTAGGTCTGGAGCAATCTCCACCAGAGTGATTTCAGCATTTTCAACCACAGTATTGCCCATGATTGTATTGTGACTTGCTGAAAACTTGGATTCATCTTCGATAATGCATTCGTAGTGCAGCATCACATGATAACGCTTATCGATCGCATCTCCAGACGCTGTGCGCTCTACTGCCAATGAATCAATATTTTGGCTCTCTTCCGCCATCCGGCGATATATACTAGCCAAATTTTCTAAGGCGATCGCCATCGCATGTTCCTTCGTTTGACCGTGGCACTGGATATCTTCTCTTGCAGGATCATTCCAAGCCGAGGATAAGCAGCAAAAGTACTGCCCATTAGCCTGTGGCCGAACAGTAATCGAGAAAGTTTCAGTAACTACCTCATCTTTTTTTATGTCAGCCATGAGAGTAGATCTTCCATCGCATTGAAATCTAACAAAGCATCACCCAGGGATTCCAATTGTTCGAGAGTGAGCTGATTGATTCGATCGATCGTCTCAGGATTAAGCTCTCCTAATTTGCGAGTCAATTGTCTAATAATTAACGACTGTCCTTCTGCCATACGACCAAGCACCAAACCATCAGCCTGGCCTTTTTGGGTAGCAATGTCGATTTGTTCTAAGTACAAAGGTGATAGCTTGACCATTAATTCTGCCTCATCAGTATTTTTACTTTGTTTGCTGTCCAGAATTATTTTCAAGTTCGAGAATAATTCCAAAGCGTTTTGGCGGTAGAGATTGTCTGGGGGTAGATGCGCAATTTCATTAATTGCCCGGATTTGCACGTTGTCCCGCCCCAGAATTCTTAACCATAAGGTACCAGATGTTTCTGGTAATTGGTGGAGAACGACGATGCCTGTTTTGAGAGATTTGGGTAATAGATAAATTCCTTCTCCCCAAGTCTCTACCTCTTTTATAGCACCAAAGTCAGCTAATTTCTCGGTGCTGAGGGTGGGGGTGAGAATCTAAAGCTGTGGCAAGTCGGTTTCTGTTAATTTGGCTTGCCCTGCTCGTTTTGCTTGGCGGCTCAGTTCGCCATGCAGATCGAATAATTTGGCGATGCAGCTGCGAATTTCGCTGATGGTGATGGCTTTGCGGAAGGGTTCAAAGGTGGCTGGGGTGGTGGCTAATTTGTGGAGTAAGCCAAGGCTGGGTAAGAATGGGGACTCAGGATTGGGGCTAAAGTAGACATCGATTTCACGTACTTGGGAGTCGATCGACCGGGCGGTTTGAACTGCGCCGAAGGGACTCAGTAGGGTTTCGAGGAGGTCTTTGGCGAATTGGTCATGGGGGAATTGGGTCATGCCAGGGGTTAGGCTGTTGCTGAATGATTATAAATTTAATGTGGTTAGTTGGCAATAATTGCGGTGGTTATGGGTGCTAGTGAGTAATAGCACCCAAAGTTTTGAGGGTGGTTAGTTGAGCCGGGGTGAGGCCGGTGGCTCCGGTGATGTTCATGTCTTCATAGATGCGTTGGGGACGCAAAATTTTAGTACATTCCCAGGTATTGGTATCCCACAGGCGAATTGTTTCGTCGTGACTACAGCTGGCTAATAGTTGTCGCTGTGGATTGGGATGATAAACGACAAAATTCACCATATCAGTATGACCTTTGAGGATTTTGATACATTCTCCTGTTGCTAAATCCCAAACACGGACAGTGTAATCTTTGCTAGCGCTCACCAGCTGAGATCCATCAAGATTGAAAACCACCTTGGAAACAGCACCAGTGTGACCATTAAAAATACGGCAACATTCTCCAGCATAAATATTCCAAAGACGAACAGTACAGTCATTTCCACCACTGGCTAATAGATCGCCCTGGGGATGAAAAGTCACTGTCCAGTTATGATCGGCACCTTCGGACAAAGTTTGATGACATTTACCAGTTTCTATATCCCAAATTCTAATCACAGGGTCATGGCTAGCACTAGCTATTAAGTGTCCTTGAGGATGAAAATCTAAGTCTATTATGATATTGCAATCTGATTTCTCGAAAGTGCGTAGCAACTTTCCGGTGTAATAATCCCACAAATAAATATTATGGTCAGCACCACCACTTGCCAATAGTTTGGCATCAGGATGAAAGACAACCGCGAGAACAAAAGTTGTACTTTGCTGCAAGAGATATGAATTATCATCCAAAACAGAAATATCATTCATCTTCCATAGATTAACTCTGCCATCCATTCCACAGCTAGCTAGTAAATTATTTGCAGGGTTGAATTTCACATTCCAAATAGCTGCGGCATGAGCTGGAATAGTCTTTAGGCATTCAGCAGTCTCAAAATTCCACAACCGAATTTGGCTATCTTCACCACCACTAACTAGTAAATCAGTCTCTGGATGAAAAGCTATAGCTCGACAAGCTTTTGGAATACTACGGATGGTTTTAGTACATTGCCAAGATTCTACATCCCAAAATTTCAAAACACCATCATGATCGCTACTTATTAGCATCGTCCCAGTAGAATTCAAGGCGATCGACCAAACACTATTGTGATGACCCTGCAAAACTTTAATACATTGCCAATCATCTGACTGAACTGCAACCCAAATCCGTACTGTCAAGTCTTGACTGCTACTGACAATAAACTGCCCATCGGGACTAGAAAGCCCTTCAACAGCAGCTCTAGAGTGAGCCTGGATTGTTTGTAAGCAATATCCAGTTTCTACATCCCAGAGTTTGACTAAGGTATCAAAACCTGTACTCACCAATTGTGTACCAAGGACGTTAAAAGCCACTGACCAAACAAGTTGAGTATGCTCAGTCAGGGTATGAATACATTCACCAGTAGTTAAATCCCATAGCTTGATGATCGAATCAAAGCTACTACTGGCTAATAATGTC
Organism: Synechococcales cyanobacterium; assembly: GCA_043755575.1. Lineage (GTDB taxonomy): Bacteria > Cyanobacteriota > Cyanobacteriia > Cyanobacteriales > Chamaesiphonaceae > JAAFHZ01. Next base: position 2,220 of record JAYUSR010000198.1, on the reverse strand, counting down.
CCTTGAGGCTGAAATGCCACACCTAATACATGTCCGACATGACCAATTAATTTTTTGAGAAGTTGACCAGTTCTCACATCCCACAATAAAAGACTTCCATTTTCACCACTACAGGCAAGTGTTTGATCGTCAGCACTGAGCGCAATCCGATAAATAGAGGCCGATGACTGCCAAGATTTCAAACAGCTCCCACTATCCAAATCCCAAATCTTAATATATTGGTCATCAACAACAGCACTAATCAGCTTTTTACTATCAGCGGTGAAAACAAGTCCGAAAGAATATCCATTGTGAGCTTTAATATTTAACAGATTTTGACCAGTTTCTATGTCCCAAACTAAAATCATGCCATCACTACCACCAGTCGCAACCAATCGATCGTCTGGACTAATTACTACTTGATAAATATCGCCGATCGATTCCGCAAACAGCGCAGTCGCCAAGTTCGCCCGCATCAAATTAACCCCGGCCAGCGACACCTCCCGCAAATCAGCCTGCCGAATACTCAACCCCGTCAAATCTAGCCCCGTCAAATCAGCCTGCAACTGACCCAGCAAATTCAGGCAATTCCCCGCCCCATAACTCGCCGCTGCCGCCGAGCCAGGCTTAAACTGAGATAAAATCTGCTTCAAAACCCGGCTGATCGATTCCTCTCCCCCCAAATCCGAAGCCAGTATCGCCAACAAAGGTTGCACAATTACCCGAATCTGACTATCCCGTACATAATCCTTGGCCTGCGCCTTCATCAACGCAAAACTCAAAAATAACCGAGGAGCCTGACTCCCAATCTCCACCCGAATCGCCCTCAACAACTTATCGATCGCATACTCCATCACCACCGGCTGCTGCGTAAACCGACCCCCCTTCACCTCAATCAGCGATCGACCCTGCAAATACTCCAGCGCCTCCAATAGCTGAGCAGTAGAAACCGTTGGCCACAGGTCGGCCTGCAACTCTCCCACCGACACCCACTCCCGATTAATCGCCAACCAAAACATCACCTGCTTTTCTAAGAATGACAGCCGATCGAACTGCCGCTCCAGCAGCATCCTAATTCCATTAAAAACAGCGATACCCTGCTCCAAAAAATCCGTCATCTGGCCATCAAATATATCCAAAATGGAAGTAGAAATAATTTTTAGCGCCAGGGGATTGCCAGCATATAAATTAATCAATTCTTGGCCTTTATCGATCGTCAGCGGCAAGCCTTTATCTTCTAAGATTGCCATTCCCGCTTCGATCGATAGCCCACCCAGAGGCAAAATCCGCACCGGCAAGCTATTCCCGGCCACATTAGCAATCTCCGCCACTTGTTCGCGGCTGGTCAACAAAACACAGCTTTGATGAGCACATTCTACCAGCTGCTGAAGCAGCTCTCCGTAGCCCTCATAACCAGCTAAATACTGGCGGGGAGTTCCACTCAGCAGAATAGATTCCACGTTATCGAAGATCAACAAACAGCGCTGTTGCCGCAGGTAGTGCATCAGTCTAGCAATATGGGTTGTAGGGTCAACCGCTAATTCAATTTCTTGTTGCCGTGACAGGAAAGCAATAGTTTCAGCCAAAATATCAGTTAAGGGGGGCGCATTGCGCAGCGATCGCCACACCACAAAATCAAAATCGATAGAGAGCTGCTGCGCCAATTTCACCGCTAGAGTCGTCTTGCCCATGCCACCCATCGCTAAAATTTCGATCAGACGACAGCGATCTTTAGTAACCCATCTATCCAGGGTTTTAAGTTCTTCAGTCCGGCCATAAAAAGTTGAAACATCGATCGATTCGCCCCAAGAATACTGACGTTCTAAATCTTCCACAGCTAGAGACTGCTGATAGCGCTGTAAGACTGCTCGGATATTCTTTTTACTCACTGACTCACCTAACGCTGGCGAAAGTAACTGCCAGAGTTTTGCTCCCACTTCCCGCAGATATTCCACCGTATAGGTTGATCGATCGGCAATTTCTTGGTAGGACTCTCCGCCTAAAGTACTGGCTAAGACGGTCATCTGCACGTCATTAAGCCCAGAAAGACTGTGGGACACTAGTAATGTGTCGATGCTTTTTAACAAAGACTGAATTTGCACTCTCTCGGTTGCTGTGGCCTAAGTAGATGATTAAACACCCTCACAGTATCATTTTTAGATCTCCAGTTGGGCTAACCTCGCCCCAAAAAAGTTGAATCTTTTGATGCACAATCCAATTTTCTTAATATTTGACAAAATT
>JAYUSR010000197.1:0-11432 GCA_043755575.1 Synechococcales cyanobacterium | reverse complement strand
ATCTCTGGCATTGGTTTATTTGTGGTGATGGTGGTTGGCAGTGGCTTAGGCAGTTGGCTTTTCTTTCATGTATTGCAGAAAATTCAGCCCGTAATAGCGCAGATTTTAGAGATTGTATTGTTAGCCAGTTGTCTGGCCGGACGGAGTTTGCAGCGGGCGGCTCAGGAGGTCTTGACCCCTTTAAGCACTGGCGATGTAAATGAGGCCAGACTGCGGCTGAAAAAATACGTGGGGCGCGATACCGATCGATTAACTATCTCCGAAATCTATCGGGCTGTGTTGGAAACAGTGGCCGAAAACGCCACAGATGGGGTGGCGGCTCCTTGGTTTTATGCCTTACTAGGGGCTAGTTTTCCGGCTATTGGGCCGGTGCCGCTAGCTCTCGCTTATAAAGCCGCTAGTACCCTCGATTCGATGGTGGGCTATCTTAAGGAACCTTATACAGATTTGGGTTGGTGCAGTGCCCAGGTGGAGGATGTTTTGACTTGGCTACCCTGTCGTTTGACCGTGCTAACGCTGGCTTTGTTGTCGGGCCGGCCTGTCCAAGTGTTAGCAATTTGTCAGCGGGATGCCCGCCAGGATTCCAGCCCTAATTCCGGCTGGAGTGAATGTATTTATGCTGCTATTTTGGGTGTGCAACTGGGGGGCGATAATTATTATCAGGGCGAGTTAAGAACTAAGCCACTATTAGGCAATGACACTAAAATAATTGATGTGGGACAGATCGATCGAGCGCTAAATCTGACCCGTCAGGTATTTTTAATATGGTTGTTCTTCTGGCTAGCTATCGGACTAAGCCGACAACTTCTCAAATTGCCGCCAACACATTAGCATCGCTCTAGGCACATGGAAGCAGCCCTTCCACTTGCCACCCTTGAGGTCTAGTAACACCTCCCCCCGCCGATTTAAGTAGCCAAACCATTCACCCTGCTCGGGATCAGCAAAGTGCTGCCAGGCATACTCATGCACCTTTTGATACCACTCCCAGCATTGTTGGTTGCCAGTCAATCGATAACCCATCGCCAGTGCCACCAGGGTTTCGACATGCACCCACCACAGTTTTTGATCCCACTCTAGCTGTTGGGGCGGATGGCCTTGGGCATCCAAAAAGTAATAAATACCGCCGTATTCTTTGTCCCAAGCAAAATTCAGGATATTCAGCACTACTTGCACCGCCTGTTCCATGAGCTGCTGATCCTGCCGCCGCTCGGCGATATCCATCATGAACCACATCGCTTCAATGCCGTGACCAGGATTTAGTAACCGGCCATCAAAGCAATCGATATACGAGCCATCCAGAGCCACATTCTCGTACATAATGCCCTGGTCTGGGTCTAAGAAATCGGTCATTACCTCTTGAATGGTGCTGTCTAGCACTCGATCGAGTTCTGTTGTCGGTAACAGCCAGCTCATTTCTAGGGTGAGATTGGCCAAAATCATCGGTACCGCCAACGACTTCATTGATCGCGTGCCCGGATAAGCTTTGCTGTATTTGCCCTTGGGATTATCTTGGCGGCGTTGGACATTGCTATAGGCTTGCAGGGCAATTTCTTTAGCCCAGTCTTGGCCAGAAGCTAGGGCGTATTGACTAAAAGCCATGGCCGCAAAGCAGTCCGAGAAAATATTGTAGGGCTGGGTCAGCGGTTGACCAGATCTATCTAGGGCAAAATACCAGTTCCCTGCATTATCCCGACCGTGTTTAGCTAAAAAATCAGCGCCATGCGCGGCCACTTTTAACCACTTGGGATTTTGTTCGATCTGATTATAAAAAGTGGCAAACATCCAGACTTGGCGGTTCTGGAGCCAAATAAATTTATCGGTGTCAAAAACTTGGCCAGTCCGATCGAGACAAGTAAAATAGCCACCTTGCTCTTGATCGATCGAATGCTGCATCCAAAAAGGAATAATATTGTGCAACAAGGTATGACGATATAATTCAGCCAACTTTGGAAAATTCTGATCCATGTAGCTTGCTCCGGCGGTGCTGATACAGAGAATCATTCTAATTCAGAAGCCGCTACTCTACTTCATGGCGTAAATATCATCACATCCTTGGCACTTTATCCCCAGCTTAAGCATGGCTGCTAGCACCCGCCTCTTTTTTCTGTTCCTGCTGTTTGGAATAAGCGCCAATAGCGTTTTATACTTGGGCTTGCTATTCATGACCCCCAGTCCTTTCAAAGTCGGGCTGTGGTTTTGGGTGTACAGAGTAGTTGTACCCTACTTAATAGTATTGGGAGTTGCTGGATTAGTTAAACAAGATAAATTAGACCTACCCTGGCAAATGGCGGCATTCCCGCTCATCTATGCCTTGTTCTTGGTTGCTTGGGGGAACTCTTTCTACAGTGGTTTAGCTGGCTTGGTGGCCAGGTTTCCTAGTCGTAGCGCGGAGCTAGTTCCTATTTTGTTATTCATTCTGATGCTGGTTGGCTTAGTTCGGGTCGTCCGAGAAGAATACGATTTTTAGCTGGTGCTCGTCAAAACTGGAATCAGTCTGAGACTATACCGATAGAGCGCCACAGGTCGCTGTAAAGCTTGAAAGTATTCTGGATCTTGCGGTGATAAATAAATCGCCGTCACCTGCTGAGCTGTGATGTTACCATTGGCCAGCAATTGATAACTAGTAGTGGTTTCCACAGTATTCAGATAAATGGTTTTCCCTTGAAAAATCTGCTGATTGACTTCAGTGGACATAAAATGATTTTGGCTAGTCTCTTTTTGGTAGCCCGTCATTACTGAAGTCAGCTGGGTGCCACTCGCCAATTTAGTGATCTGCTTAATCTGAGGGATTTTAGTCACTTGAATCGAATCCACCGCCTTTTCGCTCAAATAGGCAATTGCAATCTGTTGACCATTAAATGCTCGATTAGCTAACACCTGCCTCGCTGCATCATTGCTAATCGAGATGCCTGGAGCTACCATGGTGGTTTCTGAGCCAAACCGCACCCGAAATTGGTACGATCGATTGATATTAGTTTTGTTGCGATCGAACCCCGGTGTGACAATCTTGGGAGCCAAAGGCGCGATCTGTTCTTGCAAGATACTAGTAACTTGCCATTCCCCCGCAAACCATTCAGGATAAATTAATTCACCATTGGTTAACAAATTAGTCGGTGCTGTCCAGTGGGGGAAGGCACCTAATCGGTTATCTATATCCCCTGCCCAGACAGCGCTACTGCCCATCCACCAACAAGCGATCGCCAGTAGTATTACTCCATAACGCCGCAGCGCATTTTTTGACCCAACGAAGCTTGGCACATCAGACAACATAAAGTATTCGAGCGAGTTGCAAAATATTTCTGGCCGCTCCGACAAAAGTATTACTTCATATAAAAAAGAGATAAAACTTTTGTAAAGTATTTTGATAATATCTTCACTATGTTAGTACTAATTCCATTCTCAGTGCAGGCCCGCACACTTTCTCGGCAATTCAGCCAATTATTCTGGAATGAACTAGTACTCATGCCACCAATACGCATTTTAACCATAACTTTTGGTATATAAGTGTAAGGCACTTTGTACTTAGCCATAAATCGAGTCAATATTTCATAGTCAGCAGCGATCCGATAATCTGTTTTAAAATCACCATACTTTTCATAAACCGATTTCTTGATAAAGCAAGTTGGATGAGCTGGCATCCACCCCCAGGCAAAGCTATCTGGGGTACATTTAGCGGAATCATAGTACCTTACAACTTTATCTAACTGGCCTGAATTGACGAATACCAAGTCGCCAAAAAGCATATCAGATTTACCTTTTTCTAATTCACTTACCACCTCTGAAATAGTGGTGTTGCTGGCGTAAAAATCATCAGAATGGAGAATTCCGATAATACTTCCTTCCGCTAGTTTTAGCCCTTTATTCATCGCATCGGGCATCCCTTGATCCGGTTCACTAATGAATTTAGCAATATTACCATTGAAAGATTTAATGATTTCTACTGTTCCATCAGTAGATCCTCCATCGATAATGATATGTTCAATGTTTTTGTAATCCTGAGAGAGCACAGATTCAATTGCATGACTGATAGTTTTAAAATTATTCTGGACTACTGTAATAATAGATACTTTACTCATGTTTTCAGGTATTGAAAAATATTACTTTGCGTTCAAGAAGATTTTCAGCTTGTTCATCTTAAGATAATTGAAACCAGCTAATTATGAAATCTGAGCATAGCTGGATCTCTGGGATAGATTCTAACTTAATTTAAGGCTAAAAAATGCTTTCTAGTTTTGTAGTATAAATGATTCAAAACGAAAAAATGAAAACTGACATTTAGCTAATTTTATAGAATTTAAAGTTATCTATTTTCGTACCTCTAATTTGTCACTCTGGGAACAAGTCAGAGGGTATTTTGAAAGCGCCGCCACTGGTTTGGTGATGGGGCTAGAAATTCGTAAGTACCTGTTTTACCATCTTTAGCTGTCAACACGATATCAAACGACAGAGATACCCGCAGATCCGCTGTTTCATTAAGGGTGACGGCATGTCTTTGCTTCGCTGGAAACATTAATAATCTACCCGCCACCGGCACATAGGCCACCTGAAGCTGATTGAAATAATTATCCTCATCCACAATATCGGTGTTTTCACTACCTAAGCCAGGAGCCACTTCGTTCATCCGGGCATGATCGAAAAAGACCAAACTACCGGGGTCTTCCTCCTCTGACTCTGGCACCGCGATATAGTACACCGCACTGACATGCGCCGTATTGTGACAATGGGCACCCACTTCTTGCAGTGTGCGCGAGACGATCGGCCACGCCCTTTGGATATAGAGCTGCACCTTGCTGGTATCGATGCCCAGATCTTGCAGGTAAATTAAAGTGTGTGCCTCTACCTGCTTCACTACCCAAGCAAAACGCGGATCTGCATGGATTTGCTCTACGCCATGCAGATCGCCAGTCCAAGCCATTTCTGGGTAAGCCCTGCGATCATCACCATCCCGTTCTAATTGCAATACGGCATCGAGTAAAGCTTGTTGATATTGGGGTGCATCGGCCAAGTCCTCATAGTAAATCGCCAGCGGAAACCAAGTCTCGATCGGCATATCAATTAGTCGATAGTTCTCTCTAAGAATTGTAGAGTCGCTGGTTACTTAAATTCCGTGGCTTTTACCAATTACCCAATGACGACGGAAAGATCGAGATAAAGCCGACTCGGGAAACGATAGATAAATTGGTCGCCCGTGCGGACAAGTACGCGGATTGCGGGTGTTTTGCCATTGATTTAGCAGATTCTGCATCTCTGGCAAATTCAACACCGTCCCATTCCGAATCGCACAACGACAAGCTACTGCTACTTGCACCGCCGTCAAATCGCTACCATAACTGAGTTCTAAGATTGCCGACTCTAAGTCTGATCGATCAATCAATGGTGCTGGTACTTTCCGAACTGCCCACATGCCCGCCCCAAACGCATCCACTTCCAGCCCCAATTCTTGGAGTCGATCGATCTGCTTTTGCTGTAAATCGGCTAACAATAGTGGTGAATCTAAGGGCACTAACTGCCAAGCCGCCACCAACTGTTCGTATAACACCCGCTCGTGAGCAATGTGTTGCTCCACCAACCACAGGCCAGTTGGGTGCTCGGCCACAATGTAGGTATTGAGGATTTGCCCGACGGCTTTGAGGGCGAGGGAGTTTTGATCAGCAGTCACATCTACGGATCTTTGGGGCACCTGATAACTACCCGGACTTTCGGCGGCGGTCAGTAATTGAGTGATCTTCGAGGGAATTAGTAGCTCCTCAGTGAGACTATGGCGGAGGATTCGATCGATCGCCCCCCGCACTTGTTCTTGCCAGTAAGCCACATGGTGTAAATAAATCTCAGACTTTGCGGGATGGCGGTTCCAGTCTATATATTCCGGTGGCAAATAGACGTGCAAAAAACAAACTGGGTATCGATCGCGGGGCAGCATCCGCGCCATCCCGGCCATCAACACCTGTTCTAATTCTGGAGCCACCACCAGCCGACCATTTACAGCCACCTTGATCCAGTCCGCCCGATGTCGATGACAGCGATCGGGTAAACCCAGCAGCAACTCAATCTGACCAGCGGCCGGTGGTAAAGCCAGCGCTTCCGCATCAATTTCAGTAGCATCAACTGGCGGAGTATTAAAAACGATTTGGCGGAGATCCTCGACCCGCACTCTGGGCAAAACCTGGGGCAGAATCTGCCGCGCCGTAGCCGCAGAATTAATATGAAACCAGGGTTTCTCGCCCTGGCGGATCTGCCACTGTACTTGGGGATGACAGAGTGCCAAATTGCCAATCAGGGCTTGGATTTGCCTAAGTTGTTGGGCGGTATTGGTCAGACCAGCGCGGCGGGGCAACCATTCCCCAAACAGATCGGTGACATTGACGATCGTACCGGGGGCGATCGCGGTTTCCTCAGCCACAATTACGGCACCTTGTTGGTTGTAACATACCCGCCAGCCAATATCAGTTGACCTGCTGAGAATCTCTAAGTTAGCGAGCTGGGCAATGCTATGCAGGGCTTCACCCCGAAAACCCAGGCTAGTAATTCTCCACAGGTCTTCAGGGTAATGGATCTTACTAGTGCTGTAGGGCGTGGCAGCTTGTTGCAGGTTGCTGAAATCCATTCCCCGCCCATTGTCAGCGACCTGAATTCGCCACTGGTCGGCGTAAACGCTAATAGTTAAGCGGGTGGCACCGGCATCGATCGCATTCTCAGCTAGTTCGCGCACTACGGCGGCTAAAGAATCAATTACTTCGCCCGCTGTCATTTTTTGAATGACGGTAGCGGGCAAGGGTTGAATGTTGCTCAAGTTATTGCTATGAAACGACGTAGGCGGTTTTTAGTGCCCAGGCAATTAGAGCGCCAATGCTGCCGAGGATGATTACTGCGGAGATGGCGATGACGATCGGACTGTCAGCGCCTTTGAATTTCATGATGCCGCGATCGAGGTCTGACATGGGGGAAAGCTCCTGGAGCTGTGTTGATGTTTGTGCAATGCTTCATCATCTTAGCAAACGAACAGTCCAGCGACTGAGTGATAAGAGTTGATAAACTGCCGAGGCAATCTAATATAGGATTACTGCCTTGCTTGTGCTTTGCTAATTAATATGAAACTGCATCTCAAAAATTTTCTAATATTACTTGTTCTTGGGCTGTTAATTGTGGGTTTTACTGTATGGTACACACAGCAACGCAACGTCAATATTTTAGATGGAAAGATCAAAGATGTAAGCTTAGGATTAAAGTACGCGAGGCTAGATGAATTAGAAAGACTGAAGCTGAAAAAGGATATTTTAGTTATCGAGAAAGATAAAACCATTATTCTGAATGGAATCGGTTCGACCATCGCACAAGCTCTGGGTGCAGTGGTTTTAGGTGCGACTGCTTATGTTGGGTACCAAAATTTTAAAGTGGGTGCAGACAACTTGAAAATCAATGAAGAGAGCCTAAGAGTTTCAAAGGAGCAGCAGGTTACGGAAAGGTTTAGTAAGGCGATCGAACATTTAGGCAGTGACAAAATAGATATCCGGCTGGGTGGCATTTATGCCTTAGAACAAATTGCTAAAGATTCTCCTCAGAACTACCACTGGACAATTGTAGAAATTCTCAGTGCTTTTATTCGTGAAAAACAGTCGAGAGATCTTTTGGCTCAATCTGATGATGAATTAGGATCTCTTCCTAGTCCACATCCCATTTTCAAAGTACCGGTAGATGTTCATACAGCCCTTACTGTCCTGGGAAATAGAAACATCAAGAAAGATCCCGAAGGCAAGGTTATCGACTTAAAAAGAGTCATCTTAACTAGAGTAGATATCCAAAAATCCAAGTTTCCTAAAGCTGATTTTAGTGGAGCCTATCTCCAAAATGCCAATCTTGATGGTGCTAATTTCAGTGAAGCTATTCTTAAGGGAGCTAATCTCCTTGGTTCAAGTATCATTGATGCTGACTTATAGCGGTTCCAACTCGAATGGAGTACATATAAATCCTTAGCTGGACTGACTTACAGCTCCTGAAAACATACCTCACTCAACCCGGAACTGCTATATATGGTCAGCTATGGGTGAATGCCATGAATGATTGGCCAGACCTGGTAGTCCTGCTTACTAGTCTAAAGCCTAATAAGCAGGGAAATTATCAGCGAGGGCTAAAGGCTCTATCGGTTATTCAGTCTGCTTTATAGCCTTGTTGTCAACCCCTAAGGTCTCGTAACAAACTTTCATTTTTGAGGTAGTCTACAGACAGACCAAACCAGCCAAAACAGCACCTAATTTCACTAGATATGGATAGTAGAAAGAACCACTACAGCGTAGTTTAATCTGTAGAAGCCTTACCAGCAGAGCGTTCGTAACTAAAGCCCTCGATGAGGCTTGAACTCATGACCTCTTCATTACCAATGAAGTGCTCTACCACTGAGCTACAAGGGCGAAACAGGAACGTCTTAGGTTAACCTAAGACGTTCTATTTATCTTTCGTGAATGGGCCGAGTTGGATTTGAACCAACGTACGGGAACCCGAGCAGATTTACAGTCTGCCGCCTTTAACCACTCGGCCATCGACCCGTGTCACTCACGATTTACAATCCTAACACGATTGTTGCTCAATCCAAGCCTTTTGACAATTATTTTTTGATCGTAGCCAATAAACCATCACAGGCATCTACCAGTAGATCGATTACATGGGTAAAACCATCAGCTCCACCGTAGTAAGGATCGGGCACCTCTTGATCGGAATGTTGGCTGGCATAAGTACACATCATTTGCACTTTATCGGCGTATTTTCCTTGGGGGTCTAGCGATCGAATGTCTCGATAATTTTCTTTATCCATCGCCAAAATCAGGTCAAACTTCTCAAAATCTTCCGCTGTAAAAGCTCTGGCTTTGCCCACCATTAGAATGCCCTTTTCTTTAGCTGCCGCCTGCATTCGTCGATCGGGTGAATCACCAACATGGTAGCTGTTAGTACCAGCCGAATCACAAACAATCTTACCAGCCGAAATGCCAGCTTCTTTCACCAAATGGTTCATGATGTTTTCAGCAGCAGGCGATCGACAGATATTTCCCAAACAGACGAACAGTAGCTTAGTTGCCATATGTCTCCCCCAAAGTTTTTCCAAACAAAAAATCTCAAAACAAAGATGGACGTTCTAGCCTTGAATTAGCCAGTCGTCCACCATATCATCAGCAAATTATCGATACCAGCAGTATCTTAAGACAAGCCCGGAATGTTCAAACCAGCAGTCAGGGATTCCATCCGCTCCCGCATTGTTTCGGTAGATTGTTCGTAGGCATCGGTCATAGCTGCCATCACCAACATCGAAAGTTCATCGGCGCTCTTACTCATAGCATCAGGCTTAATAACCACGCTGCGGGGTTCTTGATTACCACTGAGCGTCACTACGACCAAACCATCAGCAGAAGAAATTTCCATCTGCTCTAGTTCTTCTTGCAACTTCTTGGCATCTTCTTGCACCTGTTGTGCTTTTTTGAAGGCATCGGCTAACTCTTTCATTTTGCCTAAACCGAAGCCGCCACCAAATCCTTTACCTTGTGTCATATATCTACTCAGTTGAAATCTTTAATTGATCTTACAGGAGTTCGACCCCACCCTAGAGTACCCCTAATGTGCGGGAAACTCACCCAGCATTTTCACCTCGGCTTCTAGCTCGACTGCAAAATGCTCCTGCACTCGATCGCGGACATAATTAATCAAGTTAAAAATGTCAGCAGCCGTGGCTCCACCGCGATTCAAAATAAAGTTAGCGTGGAGTTCAGAGACCTCCGCTCCACCAATCCGGTAACCTTTCAGTCCTAGATCTTCAATTAGTTTGGCCGAGTACTGGGGCAGCGGATTGCGGAAAACACTGCCACAACTAGGTTGGTCGTAGGGCTGGCTGGTATGCCGCCGCTCTAAGTCTTTTTGGGTTTTGCTGATTACGGCTGCCGCATTCTCAGCCGCTTGCAGCTGTAAGGTAGCGGAAATGACCAGCCGGTCACCATTTTGCAGATTAGAGTGCCGATAGCTGTATTCTAATGCTGCCGGTAGTAAGTCCACTATCTGACCAGCACTGGTCAAAAGCTGAGCACGCACCAAGACCTCTTGGGTGCTGCTGCCGTGGGCACCGGCATTCATCACCACTGCGCCGCCCACAGTACCCGGAATACCAGCGGCCCATTCCAAACCAGTCCAGCCCTTGCGGGCGGCTTGCCAAGCTAAACTTCCAATCATTTTGCCAGCGCCCACTTTAATCTGATGAGTGTCAAGATCAAACTCGGTTTCTAACCAGCGCAAATGGCGGGTGGCAATAACCAATCCGGGTAAGCCTCGATCGCTAATCAGCAAATTAGAACCAGCGCCCAAAAAAGTGATCGGTAAACCTTGATTTTTTGCCCAGGCAATTGCAGACTGCGCTTCGGAAAGAGTAACTGGTTCAATCAGCCACTCAGCTAAACCACCTACTTTCCAGGTAGTAAAGTTGGCCAACGAGACTTGAGGACGGATATTGAGGGGAGTCACTACACTAGCACCGGAAGTATGCGGAAGAGTCATGGAAGATCGATTATTGATAAAATTTCATCACGTCAGGAATGGTCTGGTTCAGATTGCCAGCGCCTAAGAACAGTGCCATATCGCCAGGTTGCAAACTGTTCTGCATAAACTGGGTGACTTCAGGTAAGGTTGCGCAGTAGTAAACATTAGGATTGAATTCTTTGATGGCCGCGACCACTTGTTCGCCAGTAATTTGCCCATTATTTGGTTCACCAGCACTATAGATATCGGTGATAATCACTACATCAGCATCGGTAAAGCACGCCGCGAATTCTTGCAAGAAAGTGAGAGTGCGGCTGTAGCGATGGGGTTGAAAAGCTGCAATGACGCGCTGGGGTGCTTGTACTTGCAGCTTGGCCGCAGCCAACGTTACTGATATTTCACTAGGATGATGGGCATAATCATCAATAAACTTGATGTTTTGATAGGTGCCGCGTAGTTCAAAACGTCGTTTTGCACCGGTAAACTTACTCAGGGCTTCTACAATCGCGGCAAATTTTACGTTCAATAAGCGAGCGGCGGCTATGGCTCCCAAAGCATTGCTGAGGTTGTGTTCACCCAATACCTGCAACTCTAAGGTACCTAGCAAGGTGCCCCGCTCATAGATTTGAGTGGTAGTACCGTGGGCATGATATTTAATATTGGTAGCGATATAGTCAGCTGTACTGCCAACGTTCAGGCCATAGCTAATTTGCGGTTTGATTTCGGTAGTCACCAATGGGCAATCGATCGAACCAATTACTGTCTTACACTGACTGGCAAAAGTTTGGAAGGTCTCAATCACGGCTTCCAAACTACCATAGTGGTCAGTATGATCTAGTTCAATATTAGTAATCACCCCGATCTGCGGTTTGTGTTTGGTTAAAGAACCATCCGATTCATCAGCTTCTGCGACTAAATAATCG
>JAYUSR010000196.1:0-3668 GCA_043755575.1 Synechococcales cyanobacterium | reverse complement strand
AAGCTGGTAGCCTGAATTCCTTTTAGTAATGCTAACGACTGACCACCAAAGCCGATCGAGGTATCGGCTCCAACTTGGGTTAGCACCAGAGAAGCTGCGGTAATACCTAAGCTAGCTGCCCCCTGAATACCAATTACATCAGTACCAATTTGGAAGTCCAAAACGGTGTTAGCCGAGCTAGGAAGTTCAGCATTGGCAATCCAAAACTGATCAACGCCAGCACCACCAGAAAGTAAGTTACTGCCGCCAGTACCCGCAAAAAAGCGATCATTACCATCGCCACCGAGTGCTCGATCATTACTACCTAAAAAGAAAGTGTCTGCACCAGCACCACCAGAGATCCGGTTTTCGCCCTTAGAGTCGGTAGCATCAAAGGTATCGTCACCCTCACCTCCAAACACTCGATCTTTACGGCTAACGAAGATAGTATCTGCACCACTACCAGCACTAATCCGGTTGCTGCGAGCATTTAAGTTGGGGGCTAGATCAATCTCATCATTACCAGCACCAGTAAAAATAGTATCCCGAACGCCATCAATGTTAGAGGATGCAATCAAAGTGTCATCACCAGTCGTTCCAGCTACCATAGTTTGCTGACCAACTTCATTTACTGAATCGGCCATCGCTTGAGCGATGTGAACTTGGTCAATAAAGCCTGGTACTCCTGGTACTTGGGCACCATAAGACTCAAAACCTGTCCCGACCGCAGCGGCTAACTGCTCAGTACCGGCTCCTTGATAAAATACTGGCACTGGGCGATTGGTATGGCTGCCCCATCCATATTTATTAGCTGGATTAGACCCATAAAAGTGACCAGTTTCCGCTGGGGTATCTAAGTCGGTCAAAGCAGAACCACCATTCGCTGAGTTGTTCCGAACTAAAGTAGGGAAGTCGCCATTGAGGGTTAGATAGTGATCGTGGTCAGCAGTAACAATTATTTGATTCTCTGCCCAGCCACCATTTTTACCAATCCAGTCAATGACTGATCCGACAGCCTTGTCAAAGCTTAGAGTCGCACCAATTTGGTTGTCAATGTTATTGTCGTGAGCTGCCCAGTCAATATCACCGCCTTCCACCAACAGCCAAAAGCCATCAGGGTCTTTGCCCAATACATCCAAGGCTGCTGTAGTTAAGTTGTCGAGAGTGGGGTTGAAATTACGCTCTTTAGCGATAAACTGCTCATCAGTTTCGCCACTTGCTAGCGGCCTAAGCTTATCGACGTTAGCGTTATTGCCTTGGTTGGCAAACACGCTGAAGTTGTCTAAGCCCGTAGTACTATAATCACCATTAGCAGAGCTAGTTGGCAAGTTACCATTCTGACCGCGCGCACCATATAAGCCCAGTAACCGATCGCCTTTTTCAGGATCGAGGCTAGCAGCCGTGGCGGCCAGCACCTGAGCAGCATTTTCTCCTCGCTCCAAGAACGTATAGTCGTAAATGTTGCTAGTTGGTTTGGTGCTGAGTTCTGTATAAGTGCTTGGCCGGATAAAAGTATTATCTGTAAGTGGCTCTACTCCTGCTGGCAGTGGGTTTCCAGGAGTAGAAAGGGGATGACCGCCACCCAATAATACAGTTGGCTGAGAAATCCGCAGCTCTTGTTGAAGAATGTTGTCTAGGGCTGGAAAGTCTCCATCATACTTGTTTCTGCGGTTAACGCTAGCACTAGCAGCCGCAGGAGTAGCATGATCGATCGGCACAGATGTCACCAAACCAGTCGATTTACCCTGGCTGGCGGCTTTGGCCAAGACACCATCTAATGAGTCTTCAAATATGTCAACTCCAATAGCGTTATTGTAGGACTTAACTCCAGTATAAAGAGTAGTAGCAGTGTTCGCTGAATCGGGCAAGCTGTATTTGATATATTCTGCATCTGTTCCCGGAGTCCAAGGATTTATACCGCCCCTTACTGGGTCATAACCAACTAGATTTCCTACAGCTCCATCGCTAACTCTTGCTCCACCACCAGCCGCTGTGCCGGGATTAAACGTTGGATTAAAAGTAAAGCCGGGGCGCACCAGACTCTGCCCAGTTGAAGGATTAGAATTATCGAGAGCCGAGTTTCCAGTGCCAAAAACACCGTTAGCCCCAGCAATTGTAGTTCCATAGGTAGTTACAGAGCCAAAGCCTTCTAACCTTTGAATGTTCAGACCAGTGCCTTTTCCAGACGTATAAAAATCACTGAGATTATTACCCGTGTTGCCCTGCTGAATTTGCTGATAAATGGCAGCAGCACGAACCATCTCCCAACCTAATCCGTCGCCAATCATTATTATTGTGTTCTTAGCCATGTGTAGTACCTAAATTACCTGTATTTTTTACTTGTTTGAAATTAGCTTTTAGAACAGTCAGAAATCATCATAAAAGTAGAGGCATTTAAGCCCTCTTCACTCTCATAGGCTTAACCAAAATCAATAAACATAGCAGTTTAACATTATTCTAGATAGCTCTATCTTGTTACTAGCTATTAATTACTAGATTCATAAGATGACTATTAGAAATTAACCAATTGTAGTCTGGCACAAATCCTTATCAGACCTATGTATTCAGCTATACGCCAACTTAATATCTCTAGCCAAAGAGTAACCATCAGTCAGAATCCAAGTTGGCAGCACTCATAAACAGATGAGATTCATCGGACTTCTATCCTTGACTTTTTAGGCAAAAACGAATTGACCAGAGTTATTAGAGTTTAGAGAATTTGCCTGAATTCCTTTGAGGATAGCTAACGTTTGACCGCTAAAGCCGATCGAGGTATCAGCCCCAACCTGCGCTAGCACTACGTTAGTAGCGTTAGCACCGACACCTTGCAGGCCAATTACATCAGTGCCAACCTGGAAATCCAGCACCGTATTGGCAGCAGTCGGTAAGTCGCCACTAGCAATCCAGAATTGGTCTACGCCAGCACCACCAGAGAGCAGATTACCGCCGCCAGTGCCAACGAAGAACTTGTCGTTGCCATCACCACCTAAGGCACGACCATTGGTGCCTAAGAAAAAGGTGTCATTACCGGCTCCGCCAGCGGCGCGATAATTTTTGGCTTCAGTGGCCTCAAATTCATCATCGCCAGTACCACCGAAAACTCGATCGGCATCAGCAATGTAAATAATGTCGTTGCCACTACCAGTATCGATCCGGTTATTGCTGGCCACCGCTCCACCGATCGCTGTATCTACACTATCGTTCCCAGCACCAGTAAACAGCCGATCGCTGATACCGGTTAACCCAGGTGTAATGCCAACTTCTAGTCGATCGGCACCGGTAGTGCCAGTCACTAAGTTGCTGGTGTCGGTAAGTTTTAGGGTAAAGACTTTAGCCGCATCTGGAGTAGCACCCACAGATGAGTCATCCACATTTACAGCTACTGCAAGGCTGGGCTTCAGATCAAAGTTTAAAACAGTAGCTGCCTTCAAGAACAACTCGGTTCCTTGCAACTCAAAACTGCCAGCGTCAACGCCGCTCAAGCTTAAAGCATTAGTACCAAAGGCATCATCGGCTATTTGAATATCTGCAACTTTGAAGCGGCTAGTAGTGTTGGCATTTTCGGCAATAGTAATAACTGGATTATTAAATGTGATCCCTGTAGGAGCAGCATTCACTGGCAATACAGTATCAGTGGTTTTTACTTGCAAGTTCTGAATCCGCAGATCTTGGGTAGCTGGGGTATCGGC
>JAYUSR010000195.1:0-3678 GCA_043755575.1 Synechococcales cyanobacterium | reverse complement strand
TATCGGGTACCAGCAGCGGATCATCATCGCCAGGGGGGGACAGGACTGGGATTATCACTGGTGCGCAATCTGGTCGAGCAACTGCATGGTCAAATTACAGTGCAGAGCAGTGGTGGCTGGACGACTTTCACCGTAGCACTGCCGCTAGTGCCACCAAATTAGCAGCTACAATTTAGAATTAGGTATCACTCCATCACCCCAAAAAATCATGGAACTTCAGACTTTACAAGAACGGGTACAGTTTATTGAAAACAAGCGCACCTGGTTGCGCCAGTTACTGGCCGATCCTCAACAGGCTCACTTGGCCGTAGACATTAATCAAGCACTGATTGAACTAGAGGACTTAGCAGCAGAATTTGCGCGCACCTTCCCAGATGGAGTGCCAACTAATAATAATTAGAGCCAGCTAAGTTAATTTCTAATAAATGCTTTTGAGTTGCTTCTTTGCTTCTTTTTGCAGACCTGCCGCAATTCTAAATAACTCCTGCCCCGAATGCAGATACTCATCGTTGTAACAAGTTGTATAGCGATTCAGCTCTTCGATCGCATCCCCCAACCGACCAAGACAATAGTAGATGTTAGAAGCAATGCCTGCTAAATTCGAGGGGTTGGGCAAAGAGTGAAAATGCTGCTCAGCTTTTTTGAGGTGACGCTGACAGTCGAGTAAATAAGCGGTGAAATTACCGAGCAAATCGTCGTCGAAGGGATCCGCCGATAGCTCTATCAGTTTGGTTTTAAAAGGTTTTAGGATAGCGGTGATCGATCGATTCACCGGAGCATAAACCGAATTTAGCCAAATTTCAATTTCGCTATCAATATCAGGCGCAGCGACCTGGTTTTTAGGGCGGCGGCTGGCTCGGTTGTGAGCAATCCGTTCATCGATAGCCGCCGGAGCATCCCGCTGGAGCGACCGGTCATAATCTTGCTTGCGATGCAAATCGCTCAATACTTCATAAGCAGCATTGATGAAAATCATTCGATCGATCGCCGCCCTAGATTGATTAAGATCAGGGTGATGCTGCTTGGCCAACTGTCGATAGGCTTGTTTAATTTCGGCAGCAGTAGCGCGGGGATTAATTTGGAGGGTTTGGTAGTGCGTGTTAGTCATTCAATAAACTAATCAAGCTAATTCTTGATTTCAAGATCTTGAAATAGGGGCGTGCTCAGGTAGCGTTCACCAAAACTGGGCTGAATCATCACAATCAGTTTACCTTGGTTCTCTGGGCGTTGGCCAACCTTAATAGCAGCACACAGCGCCGCCCCACTCGAAATACCAGAGAGTAAACCCTCTTCTCGAGCCAGGCGACGCGCATAGGCAATCGATTCCTCGTCACTCACCGTGATCACCTCATCAATTAAATCTACCCGTAGCACCTGGGGCACAAACCCCGCCCCAATTCCCTGAATCTTGTGCGGGCCAGGTTTCCCACCAGACAAAACAGCGCTATTAGTCGGCTCCACTGCAATCACTTGAGCACCGGGTTTACGTTCTTTTAGCACTTCGGCTACCCCAGTGATCGTACCACCAGTCCCCACTCCAGCTACTAAAATATCCACTTGACCGTCGGTATCTTGCCAAATTTCTTCTGCGGTGGTGCTGCGATGGATCGCCGGATTCGCTGGGTTCCGAAACTGTTGCAGCATATACGAATGAGGTGTTTTATCCACAATCTCTTGCGCCCGCCGAATACAGCCACTCATCCCTTCAATCCCTGGAGTAAGTTCCAGCTCAGCCCCATAAGCCCGCAACATCGATCGCCGTTCCATACTCATAGTTTCTGGCATCGTCAAAATCAAGCGATAGCCCTTCGCCGCTGCGGCCATCGCCAAAGCAATACCAGTATTGCCGGAAGTTGGCTCAATCAAAATAGTTTTGCCAGGGGTAATCAAGCCTTCCCGTTCCGCAGCCAAGATCATGTTCACCCCAATCCGGTCTTTAACCGAAGCAGAGGGATTCATACTTTCCAGCTTCACCACAATATCTGCTACACACCCCTCAGCGGCGGGAATCCGTTGGAGCCGGACCAAAGGGGTGAAACCAACTAATTCAGTAACATTATTAGCAATACGCATCGGTTTCACCAGTTCAAATCCCATAGATTATACCCACAATTTCATGACCAGTGCTGGTCGGCTCTGGACCAGGCCAAATCTTTGCTAGAATAATTCAGGACTTTGCACGGTTGGCCGAGCGGTTTAGGCAACGAACTCATAATTCGTGCTAGACAGGTTCAACTCCTGTACCGTGCATCTTATAGATAAAATAGACATCAGTTTCATCTTGATAATTCACTAGGTGTTCATTGACAGTTCCATCATCTGGTAATAAACCCCCGCTGGCGCTGGTGGAAACAGCATTTCTTTCCAGTGCGGCCTGTTTGCTATGCCTAATAGATAACTATCTGTTGATGGGCAGAGCATTTCTGAAGCCGTTTTTAGCTTTGCCTTTAATTCTTGTCTATCTACGCTGGGGTAAAAGAGCGGGCTGGATGTCGGTGGTGGTCTCCAGCTTACTGCTATCAGTACTGATGGGACCCACCCGTAGTATCTTGTTTACGATTCCCCACGGTTTACTAGGAATTCAATTAGGAGCTTTTTGGCGGCGGGGCATTGGTTGGGGCTGGTCAATTCTCGTCGGCAGCATCCTCGACTCCTTGGGTTTCTTTTTTCGTTTTTGGCTAACCTCCATCCTGGTAGGCGAAGACCTGTGGACATATACAATTGCCAGAACTAGCGATATTTTAGGCTGGGTCTTAGAAAAGTTTGGCACCTTAGCCGAACCAAGTACCGGGGCTGTGCAGTTAGCGGCCATTGGCTTGCTATTTCTCAGTAGCCTGTCATCTTTACTGATTATTCATTTGGCAGCGCTACTACTCTTTGACCGGATCGGTGGTCCCATTCCCCGTCCGCCAGCCTGGTTAGAAGAGGCGCTGGAAATCTAAATAATCTTCACCAATAAATCTGGATTCAAGATAGTTGATAAATATTCACACCCAGCATCACATCAGCGAGCAGTGGTTAGCCCGACATCACCACCAACGCCCCCATTTCTGCTGTGTGCTGGGCTTTACTGGTACTGGCCTGTTACCCCAGATTTCAGCAGCTGGTCTGACTCCAGCCGATCGACAGTTAACGGCTCTAGCTGATGGCGAGTTCTTAGCGCTGGGAGTACAGCCCCGTTACCAATATCCGCTGCCCCCATTACAGGCCGGAGTCTCCCCCGCGATTATCACTCGATCGATCATCGCCGCCTTAGATATCCCAGTAACGATATTCAACGCTGGTCTGCCCCAAACACCAAGCTTTACTTGTGTAGATTTAAACGGTCAACCAGCCCAATGCCTCACCACTGGTCAAGCCCTCCCCCTGAAAGTAGTTCATCATTTATGGCAGCAAGGTTTAGCCTGGGGCAATCAGGTGGCACAGGCACTACCAAAAACATCCTATTTGGTCATCGGCGAATGTGTGGTGGGCGGCACCACCACCGCCCTCGCCGTCTTGACAGCTCTGGGAATTCCAGCCACTGGCAAAGTCAACAGCAGCCACCCCACCTGTAATCATGACCAAAAAGTAACAGTAGTCCAGCAAGGTCTGGGACAGCTGCCCGTTAACGCTAATCCCTGGCAGATTGTTGCCACCCTCGGCGATCCGATGCAAATTGTGGTGGCAGGCATGGCT
>JAYUSR010000194.1:0-11515 GCA_043755575.1 Synechococcales cyanobacterium | reverse complement strand
GAAGCATGTCCGGCAACCCAGCTAAAACCACCAGCAAACGTCCTTTTTCCTGCAACGAACCTCTGCTCCGGGAGAACGGAGCCGTGCCAGTGGTATCGATAATGACATCATAGGTTTCACCATTCTGCGTAAAGTCCTCTTGGGTATAGTCAATGACATGACTAGCACCCAGAGATCTCACCAATTCCATATTTGCCGCACTGCACACCCCGGTCACGTCTGCCCCGAAGTGCTTAGCCAACTGCACCGCTGCGGTGCCCACCCCACCAGAAGCACCATTGACCAGGACTCTTTCGCCGCTCTGCAGTTTTCCTCTGCGGAAGAAATCCAACGCCGTTGTGCCGCCAAAAGATAGAGCGGCGGCTTCTTCGTAGGTGAGATTAGCTGGTTTTAAGGCCATCGCTCCATCTTCGGGCATACACTTATATTCTGCATAACAACCCATGGCAGCATCGCTGAACGCAAAAACTTGATCACCGACCTTAAATTTATGGACATCTTTACCGATCGATTCAACTACCCCGGCCAGCTCTGTGCCCAGGATGGGTTGCCTGGGTTTAAAGACCCCAAATACCAAACGCACTATGAGACCGAAGCCAGCAGGCACATTCAGACTTCGCACCCGCCAGTCTCCCGATGTTACTGTTGTGGCATGTATTTTGATTAGGACTTCATTGTCCTTCGGGGTGGGCTTTTCGACTTCCTGCAATTGCAGAACTTCGGGCGGTCCATATCTTTCATACACAATTGCTTTCATATGTTTTTATTGAATTTTTGCCCAGTGAAGTGTTCGTATGATCATGCTCTATTTTGCAGTCAAAGTGGCGATGTCCATACTTATAAATCCTGAGTAGTGATAAAGTACTATGTATTTAGTATACTATGAAAGAATATTTCTAGACTAAGACAAGCCAGCATTCGGTGGATATACATCGACCAACATCACAGTCAGTTAGAGGAAACAACATCAGCTAGCTGCTACAAAAACCTACAAATCTATATCCCAGGGAATAGACACTGCTATACTAAACCCATTCAGCCTAAATAGTTGAGTTTCAGATTGCTACCGATACTCAGGAGGTTGAGATGCTTAGAACCGATGTCATTCAAAAAATAATTGACCACAAAAAAGCCCAAAGATACCTAGAGATAGGGGTTAATAATGGTGACAACTTCTTTCCAATCGAAGTCAGCCAAAAGATTGCCGTTGATCCCAGCTTTGCATTTTCCCCAGAACGCCAGCAAGAGTGGGAAACCAGGAACCCATATAACCTCAAAGCGCAATATGTTACCGCTACTAGTGATGATTTTTTCGCCGAGGTCAGTGCGATCGATGGCTTCGATGTAGTTTTTATTGATGGCTTACATACCTACCAGCAATCTTTGCAAGATGTCCTCAACTCCTTAGATAAGCTAAATGACAATGGCGTAATTGTAATGCACGATTGCAAACCGCCCCACGTTGCTGCCGCTTGCCCCGCCCAGTCACTACAAGAAGCTGAAGACATGCAAAAAGATGAAGCTACCAAGTCACCAGGATGGACTGGAGAATGGTGTGGTGATGTCTGGAAAACTATTTGTCATCTCAGGAGCCAGCGACAAGATTTAAAAGTATTTGTATTAGATTGTGACTATGGCTTAGGAATAGTCACGAAAGGGAAACCTGATGCTAGCTTAGAATTGAGTAAAGAAGCACTAAATGCCATGACTTACGACGAAGTTTTCAATGGCGATGGTAGTCTTCTGAATCTAAAAGATGAAAACTATCTATTTGAGTTTTTGAAGACAATTTAATCAAATGCCAGTAGTGAATTTTTCGTAGTGGTTGAACTTTATGAAAATGGCATTGGTCAGCAGTGGTTACAATCCTACACCTCCGCTGTCAAACTCTATTTTAACTCTGCTCCAAGAGTACAAGCATTACTCAGAAAAGAATGGTCATCAAGTAGACATTTTCAATCATCAAGATGTATGCCAAGTCATAGACAGCATCAACGGCAGCAATTATGACTTTGTTCATTTGCATGATGGTAGTTTTGTATTAAATTTCAACAAAATGCTCCAGCAAAGATTCTGTTTCACATCTCATGCTGGACACCTGTTGAAATTTGATCAATGGAATGAAGTATTCAAGCAAGAATTTCAATCTTACTTGAATGCTCCTGGGATTATTGCGCTCTCATCTGCTTCAAAGCAGCTTTTTTTAGATGCTGGTTATTCTGGACATATATCAACTCAGGCTAATGGAATTGATACTAAAAAAATCAATCGTCAAGAGCAAGGAAATGGTAAGGCTATCTGCTTGGGTTGGATTCAGCCCCGCAAACAGCAACGGCTATTGGCCGAAACTGTCGATGGTCATGTTTCCATCGATTTTGTGGGACCCTTAGACGATCCTAATTTTAGGGAAGGATCGACAACTAAATATTTAGGAGTGTGGAGCTTACCAGAAGTTTATCAGCGGCTCACCGAATATAGTTGTTTGGTGCTAATTAGCAAAGGAGAAGTTGCACCACTGGTAGTGTTAGAAGCAATGGCTGCTGGTTTGGGGGTTGTTGTTTCCAAATCAGCTAGTGCTAATTTGCACACCCAAGATTTCATTAAAGTTTTACCAGATGACATCTTGACTAATCCTACTCCGAAGAATCAGCAAATTGTTTGTAGATCGATCGCAGAACTAATCGAAAATAATCAGGCATCGCGCTGCGAGATTGCTGCTTATGCCCAAGAAAATTTCGATTTTAGTCAGATCATCAAAAGCTACAGTCGCAATGTGGATAACTTTATCAACTCTTAGATGACCTGGCTAACCCTCTAGCTTAAAGCACTCTGAATCCGTGGCACCGCCAGATTTTGCTGATGCAACAACAACCACGATTGAATCAGATCGGGTCCATGGACTTCGCCACTCAGAGCAGCACGCAGACTGCGCATCACCATTCCTTTCTTCACGCCATGCTCCTTGGTCACACGGTTAATGATGCCCTTGGCTGCTTCTTCGTTAAAATCTGGGGCTGCTTGCAAAGCATTCAACAAGCTACCCAAAATATCCTTAGCTCCTGCTTGAGCAATTTGAGCTTGGGCTTCTTCATGCAGCGGGGATGCGGCCGTAAAGAAAGTGCGGCTAATCTCCACCGCCTCTTGTAAGGTTGTCAGACTGGCACCAATCAAGGTCGTGAGTTGCAGCAGCCAAGCTCGATCGACATTTACATCAAAACCAGCTTTTTCCCAGTAGGGTAAGACTTCTGGCAACAACTCCTCTGGCGACATAGCGTGTAGATACTGGCTATTAACCCAATTCAGCTTGTCCCAGTCAAATTTAGCCCCGGCTTTGTTCACTCGATCGAACCCAAACTGCTTAGCCGCGCTTTCTAAGTCAAAGATTTCTTCGCCGTCTGGAGCTGACCAGCCTAACAGAGTCATGTAATTAACCAATGCCTTGGCGGTATAGCCCAGATCTTTGAAGTCCCAAATAGAAGTTACGCCATCCCGCTTGGAAAGCTTTTTGCCAGTAGGGCTGAGAATCAGTGGTGTATGGGCAAATTCGGGCACCTTCACACCCAACCCGTGATAGAGCAGAATTTGTTTGGCAGTATTAGCAATGTGGTCTTCGCCACGAATCACGTGAGTAATCTGCATATCAATGTCATCAATGACTACAGCCAAGTTATACAGCGGTTGGCCAACACTATGCTGATCAGCTGCACGGGCAATTACCATGTCGCCACCCAAGTCACTGCCTTTCCAACTCACCCGACCGCGCACGAGGTCGTTCCAAACAATTTCTTGCTGGTCATCAATCTGAAAGCGAATCACTGGCTGCCGACCTTCGGCAATAAAAGCTGCTTCTTGCTCTGGGGTCAAATTTCGATGGCGATTATCGTAGCGGGGTGCAACCTGCCGAGCTTCCTGGCTAGCCCGCAGTTCATCTAGTTCAGTAGTGGTAGTATAACAGCGGTAGGCTAACTGGCGATCGAGCAGTTGCTGAATACCTTTGCTGTAGAGATCGAGGCGCTGCGATTGGAACAGAGGGCCTTCATCCCAGTCTAAACCCAGCCATTTCAAACCGGCTAAAATATTTTGGGTGTATTCATCTTTCGATCGCTCTAGGTCGGTGTCTTCCACCCGCAAAATAAACTGGCCACCGAGATGGCGGGCAAAAAGCCAGTTGAAGACAGCCGTACGGGCGGTGCCGATGTGCAGATTTCCGGTGGGGCTGGGGGCAATACGAACTCTAACTGTCACAGGAAGATTTTAATAATGAAGGACGCTTTTCAATTATCGTACAGTTGAGAATGGTTGTTCCAACTTGTGGGTATATGGGACTAGATGCTGTTGAAATAGTTATGGGCTGGGAAAATGCTTTTGAAATTAAGCTAAGCGATGCTGAAATAGCTGAGCTGCGGACACCGCGCCAAGCGATCGATCTTATTTCCGCCAAAGTGGGAGCATCCGATCGAGTGGTGGGAGTTGGTCTAGTATTACGCGCTTATCATCGTATTCGCCAAGCTTTTTGTAGTGTTTTAGGTTTGCCCCGTGCCCAAATTCGACTAAATAGTAAATTACGTCAACTACTACCCCCAGAGCAGCGTCAGGATGCTTGGCAAGCAATTTTTGCTCAAGCGGGACTTCCGGCCTCACCACCCTTTGGATTTGGTACCGGAGTTATCTTGATGCCGATCGTCATTAAAGATATCGTGATTTGGTCAGTAGCCCATCACCCCAGCAGTTTGGTGAATCCAGATGAACGCTGGACTCAGGCTCAAGTGCGCTCAGTTGTCCGAGCTGTGATTACAAAAATTGTTGGGGCAGAAGAGTTTGACGATAATGATGATTTTGTCATAGATCTGGGGATCGGTTAGGATACCGCCAAAATAGAGCGAACAAGTACGCTTTCCTGTAAACCTTTGCAACTTTTGCGCTGTCTTTTGGCGTTACTAAATATAGTGAAGAGAGCTAATTTATCAATTGCTTGGCGATCGCACTTTTCTGAAATAAGACAGGGCATCACCCCCCTAAACTAGGGTATTGCTTTTTAGATAATGGGATCTTAAATGGAGAGCAGAAGATGGCTGTAGAGCCTTGCACGGAAGTTCCTAATCAAACTAACACCGTTACTGCGGTACTTAAAGAACGCGGACAAAGAGAGGTATTTTGCGGCCTAACGGGGATCGTTTGGCTCCATCGCAAAATGCAGGATGCTTTCTTTTTAGTCGTAGGTTCTCGCACCTGCGCCCATCTAATCCAGTCGGCGGCTGGGGTAATGATTTTTGCTGAACCTCGGTTTGGAACAGCTATTCTGGGCGAAAGAGATCTAGCCGGCTTGGTCGATGCCAACGAAGAACTCGACCGGGTGGTCAATCAGTTATTAGAGCGTCGCCCGGATATTGGCACTCTTTTTTTGGTGGGATCATGTCCCTCTGAGGTAATCAAACTAGATCTAGCCAAAGCGGCAGAACGTCTGGGTCAGCGCTTCTTTCCCAAAGTACGGGTGCTCAATTATTCGGGCAGCGGCATTGAAACGACCTTTACTCAGGGTGAAGATGCCTGCTTGGGATCGATGGTACCCGTCTTACCTAGCAGCAATGATGAGCCGGGTCTGATGGTGGTGGGGAGTTTGGCCGATGTGGTGGAAGACCAGTTCCAACGCTTATTCGACAAAATGGGCATTGGGCCGATTTATTTCTTTCCACCACGCCGTGCTGCCAATCTGCCACCAATTGGCAAAGGAACTAAGTTACTGCTCGCCCAACCATTTTTGAGCGAGACTGTTAGATCGCTCATTCAACGCGGTGCTACACTTTTACCCTCACCTTATCCTTTGGGGATCGAAGGTACGACCGCCTGGCTACGCACGGCTGCTAATGCCTGGAATATCGATGAGGCCATCTTTGCCGCAGCGATTGCCCCCGCCGTTAACCGCGCCCAGATTGGCCTAGAACGCTACCAACAAATCCTCAACGGTCGGAAAGCATTTCTGTTTCCTGATTCGCAATTAGAAATTCCGTTAGCCCGTTTTCTGTCTAGAGAATGTGGCATGAAACTAGTCGAAGTCGGAATGCCTTATATTGATCGAATGTTAATGGATAGCGAAATCGCTCTCTTGCCAGAGGGTACCGCTTTATCGGAAGGTCAAGATGTCGAAAAGCAGCTGGATCGCTGTCGGGCAGCTAGGCCGGACATCACAGTCTGTGGTTTGGGACTAGCCAATCCCCTAGAGGCCGAAGGAATGGCCACCAAATGGTCGATCGAACTGGTTTTTTCGCCAATTCAGGGCTACGACCAAGCGGCTGACCTGGCCGAATTGTTCGCTCGTCCCCTGGAAAGACGGAAACGATTGACTATTTAGGATTGAATTTTTTAGCTTTACTCATCACCAACTCATCAGGAATTATGGAATTAACCCTGTGGACTTACGAAGGCCCGCCCCATGTAGGAGCAATGCGAATTGCGACGGCGATGGAAGGAGTACATTACGTGCTGCACGCCCCTCAAGGTGATACTTACGCCGATCTATTGTTTACGATGATTGAGCGTCGTGATCGCCGTCCGCCGGTAACTTACACCACCTTTCAAGCCCGCGATTTAGGTGGTGATACCGCCGAGATGGTTAAAGCATCGGTACGCGATGCCTACGATCGTTTCCAGCCGCAAGTAATGCTGGTGGGTGAGAGTTGTACTGCCGAATTGATTCAAGATCAGCCCGGTTCTTTGGCCAAGAGTATGGGGCTACCAATTCCGGTGGTCAGCTTGGAGTTACCGGCCTACTCCAAAAAAGAAAATTGGGGTGCCAGTGAAACCCTCTACCACTTGGTGCGGGCTTTGTTGTTGCCAATGGTGCCCGCGCCAAATACGCCCCGTCCAGCGCGCGATCCCAGTATTCGACCTAAAGCCAACATTATTGGCCCCACCGCCTTGGGATTTCGCTGTCGGGATGATATTCAAGAAGTCATCAAATTGTTGGCGGAGATCGGTGTAGACGTTAACGTCATCGCGCCGATGGGATCGACACCTGACGACTTAAAAAGAATTCCCGATGCTGACTTTAATATCTGCCTCTATCCCGAAATCGCCCTGACTACTTGTACTTGGCTGACCCGCAGCTTCGGACAACCCACTGTTAAGACAGTGCCGATTGGAGTGGGCGCTACTCGCGATTTTATTGCCGAAATTGGTCAGGTGGCTGGTATCGATGTCAGTGCCGCTTTGAACCAGTCACAAGCCGATACTCTCGGTAGTTGGGGAGCTGCGCGGTTATCATCAGCAGCTCCGGCGCAAGCTTCTCGGTTGCCTTGGTACTCTAAATCGGTGGATTCTACTTATCTCACTGGCAAGCGGGTGTTTATCTTTGGGGATGCCACCCATGTGCTGGCCGCTGCCCGGATGGCTACCGAAGAGTTAGGATTCACCCTGGTGGGGATTGGCACTTACAGCCGCGAATTTGCCAGAGAAGTGCGGGAAGTCGCTAAGAAACATGGCATCGAAGCGGTGATTAGTGACGATTATTTGGCCGTGGAAGCCAAAGTCGCCGAGTCTGCGCCTGAACTAGTTTTAGGCACTCAGATGGAACGACATATTTCTAAACGCTTGGGTATCCCTTGCGCGGTCATTTCAGCTCCTATTCATGTTCAAGATGTCCCCGCTCGGTATTCCCCCCAAATGGGTTGGGAAGGTGCCAACGTGATCTTTGATGATTGGGTGCATCCACTAATGATGGGTCTGGAAGAACATCTGATTGGGATGTTCCGCGAAGACTTTGAGTTTGGCGAAGGACATATGAGCCATTTACATAGTGCCCCCACTCACAACTCTGATCGGGAACCAGTAGCCAGTAATGCTAATGCTGTCGATCGATCGCCAGTAACAATGGCCACAGCTGGTTCCAATCAGGCCGTTCTGACTCTTGAGGCTCCCCCAGACACTCCAGGGACGGTAACTTGGAGCGCCGATGGCGAAGCGGAGTTGAACAAAATCCCCTTCTTTGTACGAGGGAAAATCAAACGCAACACCGAAAAATTCGCGATTGATCGAGGCATTACTTCGATCACCTCGGAGACTCTTTACGACGCTAAAGCCCAAATCGGTAAGTAATTTATTTTATATAGGATTTTATTATGGTAGTTTCCAACGCTCATCCCCCATCAATTACTAAGTGCGAAGATGGCGAAGGCAGTCTTCAGGTACATCAAGACCCGGGTATGAATATCGAAGGAGCCTTGGTAATCGCGGTCTACGGCAAAGGCGGCATTGGCAAATCCACCACTTCTTCTAACTTATCGGCAGCATTCTCTCATTTGGGTAAGCGCGTCCTGCAAATCGGTTGCGATCCCAAACACGACAGCACCTTCACCCTCACCAAAAAGATGGTGCCCACGGTCATCGATATTCTGGAAACCGTGGACTTCCATTCTGAAGAACTTCAGCCTAACGACTTCATGTTTGAAGGCTACAACGGTGTAATGTGCATTGAAGCGGGTGGTCCACCCGCTGGTACTGGTTGTGGTGGTTATGTTACTGGGCAAACCGTCAAACTGCTGAAGGAACACCACCTACTCGAAGATACTGATGTGGTGATTTTCGATGTATTGGGTGATGTAGTCTGTGGTGGCTTTGCGGCTCCTTTGCAACACGCTCATTATTGCTTAATCGTTACGGCCAACGACTTCGACTCGATTTTTGCGATGAATCGGATCGTCGCAGCCATTCAATCCAAAGCCAAAAACTATCGGGTACGCTTGGGTGGGATTATTGCCAACCGCAGTGAAGGCACCGATCAAATTGACAAATTCAACGATCGAGTGGGTCTCAAAACCTTGGCGCATTTCCGCACTGTTGATGCTATTCGCCGCAGTCGGTTGAAAAAATGTACGGTGTTTGAAATGGATCCTGATCCAGAGGTTCTGGAGGTTCAACAGGAATATCTGAAGCTAGCGAAGGGGATGCTGGATGATGTGAAGCCGTTGTCGGTAGAACCACTCAAAGATCGCGAGATTTTTGACTTACTCGGTTTTGACTAATGAATAAAAAAAGCCCTCACTGAACGAGGGCTTTTTTCATTGAGTTTTAACCGCTCCGTAATAACTGGTCATACTCTGCATGGGTTCCGATCCAAAACCACGCCATATCACCGTTTTCTTCAATTGCTAAGGCGCGATAATGTATTCCAACCCGGACTGACCAAAACTGCCCTACTTTTTTGAAATGCAGTGATGGATAACGAGAATCTTGCTTAAGAAATTCATATCCACGATCGGCTAATTCTTGAATTTCGGCTGGTAGCTGTCGATAGTGGTACCAAAAATCTGGAGTGGCACGATGTTTCACAGATCTGTACAACGTCCTTCCTGTAGATGTTGCCGTGCTCGCTCTGCTAAATGATCTAACCGACCTACCGTGACATCTTCTTCCAACTGCTGATCCCATCTTTCGGCATCAAACTCGGCAAACCAGAGTCGAAAGGCGGCAAGCTCCTCTGAGGATAATTGGCTGACAGATGCTTCTACTTTTTGCAGATTAACCATACATTTGAAGAGAATTTAATATACACAAATAATACTGTCATTTTATAGACCTGACTAGAACTTCATCTAAACCCGCATTCACTAATTTAATGATCGAGTGGATTTGAAAACCCTGGCGCATTTCCGCACTGTTGATGCTATTCGCCGCAGTCGGTTGAAAAAATGTACTGTGTTTGAAATGGATCCTGATCCAGAGGTTTTAGAAGTTCAGCAAGAATATCTAAAGCTAGCGAAGGGGATGCTGGATGATGTAAAACCGTTGTCGGTGGAACCACTCAAAGATCGCGAGATTTTTGACTTATTGGGTTTCGACTAAATCATTAAAAAAAGTCCTCGCTAAGCGGGGACTTTTTTATATGGTACACCTTTTATAAGTTTAGAATAATGCTTGGTGGAAGCGAATGGTTGATCAAATATTTTTTGAGAGCTGAGACGGTTTAAATTACTTTTTACTATCTCAGTATTATATTCACTAAATTTATTACGAAATATTAGAAAAATAGGCTTATTTCAATTAATAGGAACTAAACTGATTTTGTCTATCTAAATACCTAGCATAGTGTGTAAGATGGATAATTGTCGGTCTAACATCTCTTTTTCCTAGGGATAGACTGAAAAATTCAGTCTAATCAGTTACTGGACTGTCCTAGTTCTTGCAGAGAAATCTGTTAAGTCCACCTTTTACAGCCATGTAGTTTATCTAAGGAGAGTTTAGCATTGACGTTTCCGCAAGTGCCGGACAACTATTTCACGGAACGCCAAGGGGTTTTGGCAGTATCCATGCAACTTAACAATATCGGGTTTATTTTTAGAGAAACACCTAATGCAGACATAGGGATAGATGGACAAATAGAATATGTTGCTGATGGAAAAGCTCCAGGCAGACTTGCTGCGGCTCAAATTAAGTCAGGTGGATCATACCTGCGTGACAAAGGTGAGCATTGGGCATTCTATCCTGAGCAAAAACACAAGTTTTACTGGGAGTGCTTTCCTCTTCCCGTTTATTTGTTTCTACATGATCCTCAATCAGGTTTAACTTACTTTACGGATGTAAGGTATTACTTGAATATTCCAGATTCAGATAGAGAATATTCTTATATTCCTGTTCCCAAAGCAAACAGACTAGATATTGTTCCTGGCGAAGAACTTATCAAATCTACTGGACCTGTTTCTTCTAACCTTCTTGAATATCCAGTTTTATTGAAAGCGATGGCACAAGAAAATTCTAAAAATGCATCATTTCCTCTCACATTTTTAGAGCTTTTTTGTAATGGACTCACAAGCCTATGTAGACATTTATATTTTAGTATGTCACTTGCCTGTGACCTTGCTGAGATGCATCTAGCACTTGACAAATCAGAGTTTGGTCTTTCTACCGGTTTTGACGAACATGAGTTTTTGCATAACTATACAAGGTTTATAATTTCTCAAAATTTAGCGAAGATTGATTACTCAGACTATTTAATTGACTGGTATGAAAGAAAGCTACAACCTCAATACATAGCACCACTTACATCGAGGGGGCGTGGTTTGATTAAATATATTCGAGAAGTTGAAGAGGAAATTTTTGAGGATTCTGGCTCTGGCTTGGAGAGCGTCGCTTGTGAACGTCTTATTCAAATGAATTTTCGGTTCTTTTCTGAGGAATTAAGAATATCTAAAATTAGAGATTTTGGAAAAAGTTTTCTGGCTTAACAAGGATAAGTATCCCTTTAATATCCAAGTTTAGAACAGTCCAAAAATTCGGGTGAAGCGGCTTGGGTGGAATGCAAAGACCCCGGCAACCGCTGACCCGAAACTTAGATGCCAGTCATTAGCACTGGGTTACGCTACTTTGATCGCTTATGGACTGACTCTACCCGAACAAAGTTGACGTAAATTTAACTGTTAGCGACCTTATAGCGGTTCCGGGTTGTATGCAATAGATTTAATTAGCTAGCTATGGTATTAGATCTACTGAAAATCCACTTCAATTTCAAGTGGTGAACTGCAAT
>JAYUSR010000193.1:0-3684 GCA_043755575.1 Synechococcales cyanobacterium | reverse complement strand
ACTGCGACTAATGATCCCGACCTTACCCGGAGTAAACATCGTGGCATCCAGCGTCCCCAGCAAAATTTTGCTGGGCACAATCAAGCCCGCACTACCCGAACCCAAAACCCAAACGGAGGAGTCGAGGGTGCACCGCAACAATTCGATCATATCTAGCGGTGGAACCCCTCTAGTAACAATAATTATCCGCGAAATGCCCGCAGCAATCGCCTCAAAGGCTGCATCCAAAACTGCCAACGCTGGGTCAAAAATGATAGTAGTGTCAATTTCCGGGTGGGTGGCGATCGCCTGCTCTACCAAATCGAAAACCTCGACTCCCTGTAAGGTTTGATTGCCAGCCCCAGCACTAATTCCAGCCAGCACATTCATGCCATAGCTACGCATTTCTACTAGTGATTCCAGAGCCTGGGGCTGAGCGATACCCTGGATCAAAATGTGTGCATCAGAATTGAAATGAATCATAAAAGAGGGGCTTCCAATGCGAGCATAGTTTCCGAAATTGCCGTAGCTAGACTATGGGTATTAATCACTGGTAACGACCCTTCATATTGATGACGAATACCGCCGCACGGCAATCTTAAGATGATTAGTGAGGGTAATAATTTAATTGAGTTTAAAGCGAGTAATACCTTGCTAGTCAAGGCACCCAAGCAATTAATCAGCAAAACATCAGAGATTTGAGCTAGCCGCTGAATTTCTTGGGCAATTGCCACTGATTCTAAGTTATTAACGACCAAACATTGATTAATTTGTCCGCCTGCTCGCTGTAATTCATTGACTGTGACACTTGCTGACCCTTGCCCGCTGGCAATGACACCAATATAGCCGGTGCCAGTTGCTGCCAAACGGGGGATAGTCTTAATGGTGCGCTGAATGATATTGAGTTGGGAATGCCGAATAATCGCTCGATCGTTAGCAGTAACTTTGCCATCTAGAGCCATGACTTCACCCTCGCTACTCACCCCCAGAGGATTAATCTCCACTAGGTCTAAGTCATTGTCGATCATTAACCGATACATCGACTCGATAATCTGGCTAACTTTTAATAGTAGGTTGCCAGTTAAACCCATTTTGATTGCTAACCGGCGGGCATAGAAAGGTGAGAATTCTTCTTGGATTACTACTTGCTGAATTTTTGCGATCACCGCCTCTAAGTTCATGCCACCCTGACCAGAACCAAGCAGGACTGGCCGACAAAGATTGTAATCAATCAGCACCGCTAGGTAAAATTCTTGAAAGACATCGTATTTGGCTTCGGCTAATAGTACCTGTGGTACTTCGCCAAAAATCGGCAGGTTAAACATGGTTTGGGCAGCGGCGATCGCATCGATCGTATTTTCCACAAAGCGTACCCCGCCGACCTTACCCCGATTACCAACACTGACTTGCGACTTCAAGACCACTGGGTAAGGAATTTTAAGAGATTTTAGATCCGCCGGTCGATCGATCCGTTGGGCGGGCAAAATGGGGATACCGACCTCCTGAAATAAAGCTTTAGCCTGATATTCGAGTAAATCCATTATTTCTGAGGGTTCTGGGGGGGCTTATCGATCTTGATTTGACCATTCTCATCTAAATATACTTTACCGCCCAACTCGCGTAGTTTTCGCACAGCAATTTTTTTAGCATTGATATCGATCGCCGTACTTAAAACCAAGCTCCAGCCAGCAAACTGCGCTTCTTCACTATGGGGATTTTTGGCCAAGAAGTCCGCTGTATGTTGCGAAGTTGCGGCCACCCGATCGCCTTCCTTGTCACCTTTTAACCTCGCCCAGTCGGCGGCTTTTTGCATCGATTGTTGGGCAGCCAGCGGTTTATTTAAAAACAACAACTCATCAACGCCCTTCAACCGCCACAGGTAATACGAATTTTGGGGGGCTTGGGGCGTAATATGTTGAAACCCTTGGTTCATCAGTGCGATCGACTTTTCTGGTTGAGCAGCATAGACCGAACCCACTGCTGATAAAGAGTAGTAAGAATAGAAAAATCGGGGATCTTTACCAATAACTACCCCAAAATAATCTAGCCCAATCCCATAACCATTAATTTCTCGCGCTTCTTGATCGCCAAAGTATTGTAAATAATCGAGATAAGCTAGGTCGGCAATCAGGTTTTTAAAGCCAAAAGCTGGCATTTTCTTCCACATTTCCAAGCTACTCAGCTTAATCTGGGTTTCCCGTTTTAACACTGCGGGATCTAATGATCGAGCATTGGCTTTGATCGTTGCTAGTTTGCCCATTTGGATGCCGGTGACGGCTAAAACCAGAGTAGATAAGCCGATGAGTAATCCCAGCGGTTGCCGGAGTTGAGATATTTGGATAGCCATAGCCAATAATTGGGTAGTCTAGATATAGAAAAAACTATCTACATAAGCAAAATGGAAAGACAGAAACTGGTTAAGGTCATGACAATCGGCATGTCCTTCGTGTTGTTTTCTCCAGTACTAATTACTGGTTTAACAAGCTTGTTACCCAAGTCAGAACCCACCGTCAGCAATGCGCCAGCTCCTGTCTCTCAAGATGCCCAATTTGCAGCAGATGAGAACGGCTATTTTGATGTTTTAGCGAAAGAACCCAATAACAGCACGGCTAGTGCCGGGTTGCTCAAAATTGCCACAGCTTATGTCACCGATAAGAAAACACCCCAGGCGATCGCGATTTATCAGAAATTGATTAAGGCTGCCCCCCAGTCATCACAGGTAAAGCTCTATCAGCAGCGTTTAGCTGAATTGCAGCCAGCCGTAAAATCCTCACCTACCAGTAAGCCATCGTCCAAACCCTGATATGCTGATCAACAGCCGATCAGCACTATCTCTATGACGCAGGATTCCTCTTCTTTGGACAACTTAGCGGCGATCGCCGACCAATTTGGCGGCGGTGGTCAAATTAGTCAAGTACAGCCTTTTGGCAGCGGTAATATTAACGACACTTTTTTGGTAACGGTGCAAGTTGGGAATGCCGAGAGCAGCACTGGTAAATTAGAGCACCGCTTTGTCCTCCAACGAATCAATACCCAAGTTTTTCAGCAACCCCAGCTGGTCATGCAGAATATGCGGATCTTTAGCGAGCATGTGCATGAGTGTCTAACTGCCGATGCTTTTTGTTTTAACCGACGCTGGGAAGTGCCCCGGGTACTACTGACCAGCGCTGGCTGCGATCACTACGCTGAAAATGGTCATTTCTGGCGATCGATCAGTTTTATTGAGGGCACCCAGACTTTTGATACGATTCAAGATTTACATCATGCCCGCGAAACTGGTTTTGGCTTGGGAATGTTCCATCGATCGGTCAGTGCCTTGCCGACAGAGCAGTTAGCTGATACTTTACCGGGCTTTCATATTACACCTAGCTATCTACGCCAGTTTGATCAGGTAACGGCTAATAATACTACGCCCAAATCGGCAGAAGTCTTACATTGCCTGCGGTTTATTGAGGAGCGGCGAGCTTGGGCCTCGGTGCTAGAGAATGCCAAAGAGCGAGGCGAACTACCACTCCGCACCATTCACGGCGACCCCAAAATCAATAATGTGTTGATCGACACTGCTACTAAGCAAGCGATCAGTTTAATCGATCTGGATACAGTTAAGCCTGGTTTGATTCACTACGATATTGGCGATTGCTTGCGATCGGGTTGTAACCCAGTGGGCGAAGAAACGGCTGATTGGCAAGCGGTGCATTTTGAGCC
>JAYUSR010000192.1:0-3700 GCA_043755575.1 Synechococcales cyanobacterium | reverse complement strand
GCGACTTCTTTGCTAGAGAAGCAACCAGCTCGCTTGGCGACAACTGGACTCGACCGGGCACCGGTCAAAGAATCTAGAGCAGATTCCTCCGGAGAGATTAAGCAACAAACACTAGAACTATTAGGGGCTTATCGACAGTCTGGTCGTTCATCTTTGCGGGAGCAAATTGTCCGGCTGAATCTTGGCCTGGCGCGGAAGGAAGCGCACTACTGGGCTAGTCAGTGCCAAGAAAGTTATGAAGACCTGCTACAAGTTGGATCGATCGGACTAATTGCCGCGATCGACAAGTTTGATTTGGCCAAGGGCTACGCTTTTAGTACCTTTGCGATGCCCTATATTCGGGGTGAAATCCAGCACTACCTTCGGGATAAGAGTTCGATCGTGCGGGTACCCCGGCGGTGGTCGGAGCTTTTACAAAAAGCCAGTGCCGTTAATCAAAGTTTCCAAGTCCAACACCAACGCTTGCCCTCGGAACAAGAAATTGCTCAGGCATTAGAAATTTCGGTAACAGAATGGCAAGAAGTGCGGATGGCTCAACAAAACCGTCAGCCGGTCAGCTTAGACTGTCCAGTGGGCAATGAAGAGGGCTGTTGTATGCTGGACATTTTGCCAGATCAACAATATCGGAGCTTTCAGCTGCCAGAAGATGATCAGCAACGCCTAAAGCAAGGATTAGTAACTTTGGAACAACACACCCGGCAAATTATTGAATTTGTTTTCTTTTACGACCTGACCCAAAAACAAGTGGCTGAGAAGATGGACATTAGCGTAATCACTGTTTCTCGACACGTCAAAAAAGGTGTTGGTCTGCTCCAATCTTTTTTCAATGAAAACAATTAACAGCAATGATAATTATTACGTCCACAATGGGAATAATAATTCTAACGGCTAGTTTTATCTAAAACGCCGCCACATAAAATGCGAATTATCTCTAAATAAATAATTTTTTCTCGAACCCTCTGCCAATGATGACTTTCATCATTGATTAGCAACTATAACTAGAAGGCGGTAGCAAGTGTCACCCAACTCTCTCTCTTATTTTATTACTTTTGGCTGTCTTTCATTGTTAGTTTCGGGTTGTGGTGGTGATGCGCCTAAACCTAGTAATAGTGCTTCTCCCAGTCCTACGGCCAGCGCTGTCGCCCCGGCACCTAGCGCCGCCCCCTTAGCTGTGGCTAGTCCCCCACCAACATTGTTAACGGCTTCAGCTGTCGAAACTAAAACCACTGGCTCCCAGCCTAATTTTAGTGGTGATATTGCGGCTGGCCTAATTCCAGCATCAGATACCGAAACTGTAACCAAGGCTGTCTCCAAAGGACGAGTTGATCCTTTTGCCGCAGTCATTGCCCAGCCTGTTATCCAGCGAGTTGCCTTGCAATCAGTGAGACCGGCAGGGTCAAGTAGTATTACATCTCAGCCAGCAGCGGTATTTAACCCTAGCGTTAGATCCGGTAACAATTTGGGTATTACTAATCGTAAGTTGGGTTCTAATCTGGGCGTTGCCAGTATTGCCGACATGATGACTAAGAAATCAGCGATTGCTTCTAAATCCATTGTCAGTAATTCTAAGGTTAAATCTAGTGTTACAGCAACGGTTGGTACCATTCCAGCGGTAGCGCCCCTGGTGCCCGTCAAAACGGCACTGTTGACCCCGCCCACAGTAAAGCCAGCCATTGTGCCGGAACTAGCTCAGGCGATTCAAGTCTCGGGGGTTTCTGAAATCAATGGTCAAACCCAAGTGATTGTGAAGCTACCTAGTGAATCATTTAGTCGCTATATCTCTGTTGGTGAAAAGGTTCTGAATGGTAAGGTGCTGATTAAGCGCGTTCAAGATCGGACAGCAATTGCTCCGATCGTAGTCCTAGAAGAAGCTGGGATCGAAGTTCTGCGACGTGTTGGCGAAAAACCGATGGTCGCAATCAAAGAATCTAGAGAATCTTTGGAAACACCTAAATAAGAACACCCAAAAATTACAACCACCTATAAGACATGCTGCGGTATGTCTTTTTTTATAGCAGCAGTTTATGATGGGTAGACTGCAATCCGATCCTTGACGATGACTTTAGCTGCTGCCACTTTTTCGATCGAGCGCCCGCAACTCCCGTTGGCTGTCTATTTGGAAGTTGCCGCTCATCTGCGACAGGTAGCTGGTATTGAAGTAGAATTACGTCCGCAAACTGCGCCGGAATTCGATTATCTGCAAAGTCAGGTGGGTGGCTTATCGATCGATTGTCGAGCCGTGACTACTGCTAACCAGTCGCAGGTTGCCAAAATTTTGAATTATTATGAGCGTCGCTATGGCGCTTGGACAACCATTATCCTTTAACCTATGCCCGCCACTACTTCTCTCAATGAGCCGACTTGCTACACTTTACCCAATGGTCTGACGATTATTGCTGAGCAATTACCAGTAGCCGCAGTAAACCTTAGCCTGTGGCTGAATGTGGGTTCCCGTCTAGAGACCGATAGCATCAACGGCATGGCACATTTTTTAGAGCATATGGTGTTTAAGGGTACTCCTCGACTCCAAATTGGCGAATTTGAGCGGCGGGTGGAGGAACGGGGGGCGGTGACTAATGCGGCGACTAGCCAAGACTATACCCAGTATTACATTACCACTGCGCCCCGTGATTTTGCGGAACTGGCACCGCTGCAAATGGATGTAGTGCTGAATCCGAGTATTACAGAGGCGGATTTCAACCAAGAGAAATCGGTGATCTTAGAAGAAATTAATCGATCGGCCGATAATGCTCAACACCGCATCTATCAAAAGTCGATTGCAGCGGTGTTTCAGCGATTACCCTATCGGCGACCAGTGTTAGGCACCACAGCGGTAGTGGAAGCGCTGACCGATCAACAAATGCGCTTTTTCCATGCGACCAATTATCAACCGCGATCGATGACGGCGGTGGCGGTGGGGAACTTGCCAGTGCAAGAATTAATTGATGTGGTAGCCGATGGCTTTATGGCTCATAGCCATCATGATGATTCTTCGCCGCAGTTTGCTGGTGCTAATAAGTTGCCCCCACCCGAAGCTCCTTTTGATCGGATTGTGCGGCATGATTCGATCGATCCAGCCATTCAGCAAACCAGGCTGATTCTATTATGGCGAGTGCCAGGAATGAACGATTTGGATGCTACTTACCCGCTGGATATTGTGGCAGCGGTGTTGGGTCAAGGGCGGATCTCGCGGTTAGTGCGCGATTTACGGGAAGAGCGGCAGCTAGTGACCGGGATTGGGGTCAGTAATAGCAGCTACGCTTGGCAGGGGATGTTTACGATCAGCGTGCAGTTGCCCACCGCCAATTTAGCAGAAGTAGAGCAGCGGATTATGGCACAGGTGGCAACTTTGCATCGCCAGGAAATTAGTGAGGCGGAGATCGATCGAGTGCGTCGTCAGGTAGCCAATCGCCATATTTTTGCTAATGAAACGCCTAGTGCTCGTAGCGGTCTGTATGGCTACTATCAAGCGGTCGCGGGTGATTACCAGGCCGGGATCAATTATCCCAAATATGTTCGATCAATCAGCGCCGCAGCGATTCAAGAATCAGTGCGGACACATCTTTCCCCGACAGCCTATGGCGTAGTCACCGTTCGATCGGCTGATTGATTAGGGACAATCTAGGGTTTCGCGGGTATTACGACCAGTTTTGGGATTGGTGCCTTTGGCCACTTTACAAAGGGTGAGTTGCTGGTCGCG
>JAYUSR010000191.1:0-11627 GCA_043755575.1 Synechococcales cyanobacterium | reverse complement strand
CAATATAAACTCTGAACTTAATCATGTCTATATTATTTGATAAATTGCAGAGTTTATATTGTACTGATGAATCGAAACAGATTGATTCTATTGAAAATTAGACAATATATACCCCAGAGGTTCAGTCAAATGGCTAACATTAAAATTGATAATATTTCCGGCTCTGATTTATTTAATGATTCAGAAAGTTTCATGAGTAATTTATCAGAAGAAGAGCTTACAGTAAAAGGAGGACTCACGCCAGCACTTGTAATTGGAGCTATTCTATTACTATGGCCTAATAAAGCTTATTAATCTAAACTTTGATTAGTAAACTTATTTGTAATTTAAGCTTCAAAGTAGAGTGGGCACTATCTATCGATAATAGTTATTAACCTACTTGCCTAAAAAAGCCTATCTGAATAGACAGGCTTTTTTATTATTATGAACAAGAAAATTCTTATCTTTATTTAAAAAGAATCAAAAATATAGCAATTATGCACCATATAATTTAATGAAAAAGATAGACATAGCTAGGCTCAGGAGTTACATTGTATTACAGGCTGAATTTTATCCCCAAAATTAACAATATAAATTTTAGAGGTTCGATCAAATGGCTAACATTAACATCAATAACCTTTCTGGTTCTGATTCATTCAACGACTCAGAGAGTTTTCTAATAGACATCACTGATGATGCTGAAGATATTTTAGGAGGAGGAATAGTTGAAACGATTGTTGATGCATCTGTTAAATTAATCAAGATACTTTTCGGCTCTCGAGACCTTGTGCTAGGCGAACCAGTCTGTAGTAGTAATGGTAAGGTCATCCCATGTCCCATGTGATTAATATATTGAAGCCGACAGCTTTACATCATAAGGTTTTGCGACTTTATCACCCATTAAGTGGACAGCGTCCCCCACCATTACACACAAAAATAGCAACTAACCCACTAACTTTAAAGTAGAGTAGGCACTTCCCTAAAGATATAAAATAGCAGAAATCCTCAAGTTACTTAACTTTAGATAGCTCATCTAGATAGACGGGCTATTTTTTCATTTTTAATTCTTTTGAAAAAATAAAAAGTACATATCTTTTCAAAAGGATTAAAAATAAACTAATTATGCACCCTATGATTTAACAAAAACCATAGACATAGCTAAGCCTAGAGGTTACATTGTATTACAAGCTAAATTCTATCCCCAAAATTAACAATATAAATTTAGAGGTTTCACCAAATGGCTAATATCAATATCAGCAATCTTTCTGGTTCCGATTCATTGAACGACTCAGAGAGCTACCTAATAGACATCACTGATGATGCTGGAAATATTTTAGGAGGAGGAATAATTGACAGAATTGTTGCAGCAGGCAGGGCAATCATCAATATATTTGTCCCAGATTCAGAACCACCATACGATCGTGATGGCTTAATGAATCCTGGCGACGACTAACAAAGTAACAATCATTATCAACCTAATTACTTCAAACAGCTCATCCAAATAGACGGGCTTTTTTTTCAGCGACGCCGAATAAAATTAAGCTACATATTTCCCAGACTAATCAAATGCAATCATTTATAAATAGCGATCGAACTACTTGAGTCTGTCTATTCTCCAACAATCAAAACCTCAGATCAAGCACTACCTTCAGCGATCGATCTTCTCTAAAATCTCTGGTTCCAATTCCCTTGCCACATCGAGGTAAGTAGCTTGACTTTAAGCCTCTTTAATAATAGTTAAACCCAAAGCTGCATAAGTCGTTAGTCGTTCCGGAGCCACTGAGGGCGCTGTTACCAGATAAGTCAAAGCCTGAATCGTATCCACTACATAATTAGCCGCCGTATCCAGCTTAACTTCCGTCGCTAATCCAATTACCTCCGCCGCTCCAGCAATCATGGCTCGCTTGACATGCGCTTCATCCAAATTAGCCACACTGATGCCCACCTCGGGGTGCAGACTACAAACTCCCAACATGCAAATATCCGCTCTAATCATCCGCAGAGCTTCGATCGCCGTTGCCCCCACATTCACCAGCGCCTTTTTATATAACCGTCCCCCCAGCATAATTACCTCAATGTGCTGATGTTTGGCTAAAGCGATCGCAATCGGCGGACTATTTGTTACTACTGTTGCTACTAAATCTAGGGATAAATGCTGCGCTACTTGTAAGGTCGTCGTCCCGCCATCTAGAATCACCACTTGCCCCGGTCGTACTAATTTCGCTGCGGCTCTAGCGATCGATTCTTTTTCTTTGGGTGCCTGTTGTTGCCGGTCGGCATAGCTGGCCGTGGCTGGAGAAGTTAACAGCGCCCCACCATGTACCCGCTGTAATAAACCAGATTCAGCTAATTCCCGCAAATCGCGCCGAATGGTGTCTTCGGAGACCTTTAGTGCGCCGCTTAGTTCCGACGAAAGCACTTTTTTATCCCGGCGCAAGATTTCTAAAATAAATTGACGGCGCTCCGCAGTTAACATGGATTTTTGCCCGAAATTGCACGTTTAATCTTGAAATTGCCTGTTTGTGAGTATATACTCATTCTGGTGCGGTTGTTCAATTGATTATTCATTTGAAAAATTAAAATACCGCAGGTTCGTGCAGGGTTAAAATCTAACAGCGCTGCTGAGAACTAAACACTGCCAGCTTCAAATTAATCCTTAAAATCACCAAAAACATAAGAGCTAAAATCTATGGCTAACTTCCCGATCGATCTAGGTGCTTACCAACGCATCAGCCTGGATGTCAAAAACCCCACCCTGACTGCTGACCAAAAAGCCAGCCTGAAAGCCAATATTCAGCTCTGTCGCGATGCGATCGTCTTTTTTACAGCGACTGGAGCCGCCCGGGGCGTGGGTGGACACACTGGCGGACCTTACGACACTGTGCCCGAAGTGATGATTATGGATGCCCTATTTCGGGGAGCAGCCGATAAATATGTTCCGATCTTTTTTGATGAAGCTGGCCATCGAGTCGCTACTCAGTATTTGATGTCTACTTTGAATGGCGACTTACCGGCAGAACGCCTAATGGAATACCGGGCTGCTCATTCGCATTTGCCTGGACACCCCGAACTGGGTTTTACTCCAGGTGTGAAATTTAGCTCCGGTCGGTTGGGTCACATGTGGCCTTATGTAAATGGCGTAGCGATGGCTAATCCTAACAAAATCGCCTTCTGCTTAGGTTCCGATGGTTCGCAACAAGAAGGTAATGATGCCGAAGCCGCCCGGCTAGCAGTGGCTCAAAACCTCAACGTCAAGCTAATTATTGATGACAACGATGTAACAATCGCTGGTCATCCTTCCAAGTATCTGGTGGGCACTACAGTTGCCAAAACTTTAGTTGGTC
Source organism: Synechococcales cyanobacterium (assembly GCA_043755575.1). Lineage (GTDB taxonomy): Bacteria > Cyanobacteriota > Cyanobacteriia > Cyanobacteriales > Chamaesiphonaceae > JAAFHZ01. Next base: position 8,304 of record JAYUSR010000191.1, on the reverse strand, counting down.
ATGGCTTACAGATTTTTGAAGGCGATGGCGAAGATATTGATGATTTGTATGCCCGGATCTGTAAAGCCGTAAATACGGCTGGTCCGATCGCGATCATCAACCACCGTCCCATGTGCCCCGGCATTGTCGGCTTGGAAGGCCAAACTCACGGTCACGATGTAATTTCGGTGAAACTAGCGATCGAATACCTCGAATCCCGCAATCAACAGGCGGCTGCTGACCACCTCAAAGGCATCAAAGCACCGAAGAATGAGTATACTTTCCTCGGTTCTAGCGACAAGTGGGATGCCAACCGTAACGTTTTTGGTGATGCCTCGGTCGCTATCTTAAGTAAGTTGAGTGCCACAGAAAGAGCCGAAAAAATCAAGGTGATCGATAGCGATTTAGAAGGTTCTTGCGGTCTGAAGAAAATCCACGATGCCTACCCCGAAGTGTTTATTTCTTCCGGGATTATGGAGCGCGGTAATTTCTCCGCCGCCGCTGGCTTTGGGATGGAAGCTGGTAAGCAAGGGATCTTTGGTACCTTTAGTGCCTTCTTGGAAATGTGTATTTCTGAAATCACCATGGCACGGTTGAACAACTCCAACGTCCTCAGTCACTTCTCCCACTCCGGAATTGATGACATGGCCGATAATACTTGCCACTTTGGTCTGAACAATATGTTCGCTGACAATGGCTTGAGTGACGGTTTTGCGACTAATCTTTATTTTCCCGCTGACCCCAACCAAATGAAGGCTTGTTTGGAGACAATCTTCTTCAATCCGGGTCTGCGCTTTGTGTTCTCCACTCGATCGAAGGTACCTGCTATTTTGGATGCCAATGGTCAGGATTTCTTTGGTGGTGACTACAAGTTTGTGTCGGGCAAAGATGAAGTAATCCGCGAAGGTACTCAGGGTTATATCGTCAGTTTTGGTGAAGCGCTGTATCGGTCTTTGGATGCAGTAGAACGGCTAAAGCAAGAGGGGATTGATGTGGGCTTGATCAATAAGCCAACTTTGAATGCGATCGATGAGGAGATGATGGCGAAGATTGGGAAGTCACCAATGGTGTTGGTAGTGGAATCTTTTAACCGGAAGACTGGTTTGGGTAGCCGTTTTGGTTCTTATTTACTGGAGCGTGGTTATAAGCCTAACTACAATCACTTGGGTACTCATATTGAGGGCTGTGGTGGTTTGTGGGAGCAGTTCCCGCACCAGGGTATTGATCCTGTTGGGATTATGGATGCGGTTAAGAAGCTAATTAAGGGCTAAGCAGGATTGTAGGATTTTGGGATGGACAGGATTTTTTTGGATCTTGTTTGTCCCAATTTTTGTTTCACTGACTTAGCTATTTATACTTATCAGAAAAATTTGAGTATAATAGTTTAATTAAGCTTATTAAGTGAATTTGGCAAATTTCAAGATGGATAATCTACTGTATTCAAAGCGGAAGAAGTTGATCGAACGCAGCAATCAGCCAGAAGTATATCAATATGAACAATTACCAGTAGAATTTAGGCGACAAGTTGTATTTATTTGGGGCGAGGCTATCTCAGCTTATGAAAACTATTTTAGGGCTGGGTGGTGGGATTCCATGCACAAATATCTTGTTAGAGAATTGGGTGTATTCCATCTTGGATGGAATGATCAAGCTAGACCATTCGAGCAATGCATCGACTTTTTGCTTGACGAGAAAACTCCCATTGACAATATCCTTGATCTTATCGAGCTTACATTTCAGTGTATAGATAAAGATATTCGTAGCAAAATAAATGAATACAATCTCACTCGTAAATCACCAGATTGTCAACTTTCTGATAATTCTCTTAAACTTGAGTCTCTAAATAGAACACGGCTACCGGAATCTCTACTTCCAAATGATGCTATTAATGAATTAAATCGTCGTTTTCGCGAACATGCCATAGGCTATCAATATAGTGGTGGCCAAATTATTCGTGTTGATTCAGGCTTCATTCACGCCGAAGTCGTCATACCTGCACTTCGTCTATTATCTAGCCAGGACTTTAGCGGGGCTGAACAAGAATTTCTTATCGCTCATGAGCACTACAGAAAACAAAAATATAAGGAAGCAATAACTAATGCACTAAAGGCTTTTGAAAGTACTATGAAAACAATCTGTGTTAAGTGTGAATGGACTTGCGATTCAAATGCTTGTGCCAAAGACCTTATTAAAGTTGTTTTTGACAATAAGCTTCTTCCAGAATATCTCAAGACCCAGTTTTCAACCCTAAAGTCTATTCTTGAAAGTGGCATTCCTACCGTTAGGAATAAAACATCTGGTCATGGTCAAGGAGAGCAACCCACGGTTGTACCAGAATATCTAACTGCTTATGTACTTCACCTTACCGCTTCAAATATTGTTTTTCTTATGGAAGCATACAAAAGTCATCAATCTAGCTCAAAATAGCATGGCCAAGATTTCAAAAGTGGTCGATCGCGATTCAATTATTTCGATCGATCTAACAGAAAATCGCGTTTCGGAGAAAATCACATGCGATCGAGTTCACTGTCGATCATCAGTTTCTACAAAGCTGTCGGCGCACCTTTACCAATCCGTGCCAACTTCTGAGCGTACAACTCTCGTTGGCGTAGCCTCTCCTTAGAGAATCGAATTGAGCTTCTATTTCAGCTAACTCTTGATTAAACTCAGCGATTTCTCTGCGAGTTTGACGAAGACCAGCAATCAATTTAGCACGTGTGGCAAAGTCTGGCATTTGTAGATTGTTCATTCAGGAAATCTCCAAGTCAAAAGAATTTCTTCAATGCTGCGCTGCCAAGCAGGAACCCTAACTTCGATTCGTTCCCTAGAATCCACTACTAACTTGGCTAGAGAGGCAGATATTTCTGGTTGGGCAGTTTCTACCTTCAATTGTAAACTACTGAGCCGAGAGAAAGCATCACTTGCTTCCTGGGCTTGAGTTCATTAAGAACTACCAACGTTTCCTCTACTTCGCCAAACCTCATGAATAACTTCAATTCATTCTTTGTTGCAAGATTAACGATTACTAGGCATTGAGTTTTGATGAGTGCAATACTAGCAGAAGTTTCTGGGGTTTATGGATGACGAAATTCGGATCGCGGGGATTAGGGATGGTGATGATCGAGTTCACTGTCGATCGCATATTGAAAGGCGCGTTTTCAAAATCCAATGCTAAAATTGTCGCACAGCAAGGATTTGTATCTTTCATCCCATGACTTAAGCAAACGATGCTTGAGCCTTCTGAAGGTGTTAGTAAACCTAAACCACTACAGGAAAACTCAGCTGGCTTTTGGTCGCGGCGCTTCGGTGAGCTACTATTGCTGACTAGCTGTACTGAACAAACAGAGTGGAACTGTACTATACCTTTCTTTGTAACTTACGTTTTTACGACTAGTGATGGTGATGATCCATAGTCCTTAATCTTATTTCTTAAATATTCCTCAAACAGCTGATTTTGAATTTCTCCATACATTTTTTCATCCAATTCCGCCTTGATAATTTCCTCCACCCACAGCAGACGAAATCCCTGAGCACTCGCGATCGGCTTGATTACTTGGGGCGGATTTGCCGCCGAGAACACCGAAAACATCTCTGGACTCAGATCTTTGCGCTGCCTTTCCCCCAAATATCCCCCCTTCCGGCGCAAATCCACATCCTTGATATATTGACCAGCAATATCTTGGAATCTCATCTCCCCTTCCCGCACCACATAGTACAACTCCATCGCCAATTCCTTATTTTCTAAAATCACTTCAGATAACGCCACTCGATCGAACTCCAACTGATGTTGATAAAAGTACTTTTCTACTTGTTCACTTATTACTACCTCCTTTAGCTTCTTGCTCAGCAACTCCAACCGAATAATACCTTCAAACTCATCTAGCGAAAGTTGATTAATACTTAGCCACATTTGAGTACTCTTCGCACTCGTCAATCCGTTCTTAGCCCGAAAATCATCCGCCGCTGCTTGTAATTCACTAACCCCTAACTTAATCTCCGCTTTTTCTGCCTCCTCTTGAATAATCCGTCTCACTACAATCTGTTCAGTGAGTTCCGGCACTTGGCAAGACAGTTTGATTTGCTCCAGAATATCCTCATTGCTAATTTCAGTATTAATAGTCATCGTAAATTACCCCTGGGTTTGTTTAATTCGATTGTCTCGGTTTGGCTGCGCTTATTTTCCACCCTGCTGTAGCTTCTTAAACGGATCCAGAATTAGATCGATCGTCCGTCGCTGCCGCACAATCACCTCCGCTGTCCCCGTCTGGCCCAAACTCAAAGCAATCTTCTTACCCTGCGCCAAAATATAATCCCGATCCAACACCACATTCACCTCAAAAGCCTCAATTTTGCCAGTCCCCGCCTCCACCAACTTAGAATCCGGCGATACCCACTGCACTTTTCCTTCCACCACTCCATAATTCTGGAAAGGATAAGCATCAAACTTCACCTTCACCAACATCCCCGGTTTGAGAAAGCCGCTATTCTGATTAGGCATTTGCACCTTCAGAATCGTAATTGCCCCCTGCGGTGCAATCTGCGCCACCAGCTGCCCCGTTTGCACAAAAGACTTTGGTTGCTTAAACGGCAACTGCAAGACCGTTCCGCCCACCGGTGCTCGTACCACCTTTTGCCCCAGTTGCCGCTCCAATTCCGTAATTTGCTGCCTCGTCTGCAAGGCTTCCGTGTTCAAAGTACTAATTTGCGTCTGTAAATCTTTTAGTTGTTCTTCACTTTTCAGAATCGCCAGTTTAGCCCCTTCCGTCAAACTAGCCCGATTCCCCTGTTGCTCCTGCAACCGCGCTTCTGCCTGCCGAATATCCGCTTGCAGCTGATGAATTACCTTATTATAGTTACCTTCTTGTTCTTTAATCCCCGTCTCAGCTAATTGCACCTCAGCATTAGCTTGAGCTGTCAGTCGTTCGCTTTCTTTTGCCAGACCTTGAATTTCTACTAATTTCACCTCTGGTATTCCCCCTTGTCCCCACAAATTTTGGTAGCGTTTAACTTCTTTCAAGCTCTGTTGGTGCTTGCTTTGAATCAAAATCAGAGTGGATTTGGCTGCTGCCAATTTTTGGCGAGCTTGCTGTAGTTGAGCGGCTTTTTCAGTTTGTTGAATAAGTAAATTGGCCTTACTATCTTTCGTGGCCTTACTGGCTTGGTCAATTTGGGCAAATTTCTCCACGGCTTGTGCTTTATTTTGTTGCTGCTGAGTGGCAATCATAATAGTCACCTGATTCTTGGCAATCCCAAACTGCGAGAGCCGATTCATTTGCCCTTCCAGTTTAGTTTTGGCTTGCTGAAGTTCGGCACGAACGGCATCAGATTCTAGCTCTAACAGAATCTGCCCCGGTTGTACGGATTGTCCCTCTTGGACTCGTACCGCAGTCACTGCTCCAGAGGTTGCCGCTTCCAGTCGATTGAAAGATCCTTTCGTTTCAATCCGGCCTCGCCCCGCCCCCGTTTCATCGACCTGCGATAACATTGCCCAGGGCAGCACAATACTAGCAAAGATCACCAAAAAATAGAGCAAGCTCCTTGTCCACACTTGGGGCAAGGCTTCCATTGCCTCTTTGGCCGTATCCGACCAATCTTCTGCCGTCAATGCTACTGATTGACTGGCTGGTGGGGGCGGACTCTCGGCGACTGGATCGATCGATTCAGTTGAAGACCGATCGACTATTTGACCATTGAAAAATGCATCAGACATGACTATCTCTCACTTTAAGCTGGTTCTAACTGTTGTTGATTGAAGTAGTAATAGTGGCCACGTTTAGCAATTAACTCATTGTGGCTACCTTGCTCCACTAAAATCCCTCGATCGATCACCAAAATTTGGTCAGCGTGACGGATGGTGGAAAGGCGATGGGCAATCACGATTGTTGTCCGGTTTTTTAAAATGGTGCTCAAATTTTGCTGAATAATCCGTTCTGATTCCGGGTCTAAGTGAGAAGTAGCTTCATCCATAATCAATAACGGCGGATTTCCCATCAGGGCGCGGGCGATTGCGATCCGTTGCCGTTGACCACCAGAAAGCAGCCCCCCACCCTCACCAATTTGAGTTTCGTAACCCATCGGTAGTTTGTGGATGAATTCATCCGCCCCCGCTGTCTTTGCAGCTTCAATCACAGCAGCCAAAGGCGCACCGGGATTGCTGAGGCTGATATTATCGCGGATGGTGCCGCCAAACATAAAGGTGTCTTGATCCACTACGCCGGTTTGTTGGCGCAAAGAACGCAGCGACAAGCTGGCTAAATCATAGCCATCCACCAGAATCCGCCCATCCGTAGCCGGGTAGAGTCCCAATGCTAATTTAGAAATTGTGGTCTTCCCAGAACCACTGCGGCCAATTAAAGCCACCATTTGACCGGGCTGGACTTCAAAGGACAGATTTTCTAAGACATTGTCGTCACCTTCGGGGTGGTAGCGAAAGGTGACATTTTCAAAGCGAATATGCCCCCGCATTGGCGGTAGGGTTTGGCGAGCTTGAAATTGCAAGTCTTCTTCGGGTTCGGCTTCCAACACATCATTAATCCGCTCCACCGCAATCACTACTTCTTGCAGCTGATTCCACAGCACCGTCAAGCGCTGAAAAGGTTGAATGATGTTACCCAGCAACATATTGAAAGCCACTAACTGTCCGATCGTTAGCTGGTTATGAATAACTTGGTAAGCCCCAAAACACAGCATGGCACTGGTGATGGTGGCATTGATCGTATTGCTAAAAATCTGGAGACGATTGCTAATTACTTGGCCGGAAAAGTTGGTCTTTACCGCTTTATGAAACAACTCTTCCCAATTCCAACGCACGTTTTGTTCCACTGCTGTGGATTTCACGGTTTTAATGCCCGTTAAAGCTTGAATCAAATAGCTATTCTCCTCCGAATAAGCACTAAAAATCTCTCGCGAAATCCGTCGCAAAAAAGGAGTAGCAATAATTGGCAGCAACAAAAACGGCGGTACAACCAATAGTGATACTAAGGCCATTTGCCAGCTATACCAAAACATCAGCCCCACGTAGACAAAGACCGTCAATAGATCTAGTAAAATCGTAGTAGCTTCACCAGACAACAGCCGTTGAATCTTCTGATTTTCTTGTACCCGCGACATAATATCGCCCACATACCGCGATTCAAAGAAGCCCAGGGGCAAGCGCATGGTATGCCGAATGAAGGCTACGATTAGCGCTAAATCTAATTTGTTAGCCGTATGATCTAGCAAATACTGGCGCAAACCCATCATCGCTACTCGAAACATACTAAAAATAAATAGTCCAATTCCCACGGTGAACAGGGTCAACTCCGATTTCTGCACCACTACTTGATCAAGAATAAGCTGGGTGAACAATGGCGTGACGAGGCCAAATATTTGAATAAACAAGGAAGCCACAAATACTTCCATTACCACCATGGTATGGGGCTTGAGCAGTTCAAAAAACTGCCAAAATGGCGTGGTACTCTCGGCGGCATCCTTCAGTAAAGCAGTGGGTTGCAGAATTAGGGTGTAGCCCGTCCAATCTTTTTGAAATTCTGCATGGCTGAGGGTGCGTTGTCCCAGGGCCGGGTCAGCTACGATTACCTGTTTGTTGGTAACAGCATAGACCACAATATAGTGTTTGCCCTGCCAATGAACAATGGTTGGTAGCGGTTGTTGTGCCAACCTGTCGAGACTGACTTTCACTGGCCGAGTCGTAAATCCGATACTTTCCGCCGCAACCGATAAGCCTTTTAGCGATGACCCATTGCGATCGACATGGGCAATATCCCGCAACCGATTCACACTAAATTTCTTGCCCCAGTAACGAGCAACCATCACCAAACAAGCTGCTCCACAATCGGAAGCACTCTGCTGGGCGTAGAAAGGATAGCGGCGCGTGACGCGCTGCCACAAATGTCCAGCTCGTTGTTGGGGATTGGGAAAGTAAGCCTTACTAATTTTTTTACTCGATCGATCAGGCGGCAACTCCAGTCCTGCCAAATTAGGTAAAATTGATGAGTTGGCAACACGCTGCGTGGGGGCTGAGTCGTTAGGCTCACAACGTTTTTGGGCAGTTTCCCACAGCTGCTGGCAGATCATCGGATATTTATCAATTAATGCTGTCAAGACTTCTTGCGGCACCCAGCAGAGCTGCACATTCACCCCGGCTCTCGCTGTATACACAGCTAAGTTCTCCGCCGCAAAGAAGGTATATTCTCCAAAATACTGTCCGGCGGTGAGCGCCACGATCATTTCATCATTACTATCTAGTAACCGTACCTTGCCGCTTAGGACAACATACAAACCAGTTTGAATATCCTGTGTTGTCCACAATTGACCCATATCAGG
>JAYUSR010000190.1:0-36365 GCA_043755575.1 Synechococcales cyanobacterium | reverse complement strand
GTGCCGATGCCGTCGGGCTAGCCCGAGCAATTTGTCCATTCCTATCGGCGGATCTACAGTTTGGCCAATCAGCATACCCCCAAATGCAAGTATATGAGCAGGGTTTCGTCAAAGAAGGAGTAGGTGCGGGAGGTAGTGCGATCGCCGCTGCCCTCTACCGCGACTGGCAAAGCCCGGATGTGGTGAAGGCTACAGAAAGCTTACTGCGCTTAATTGAGGCTACTTGAACTACCAGCAAAAAAGTGTCGATCGACATCATCCACCAATCCTGACAATTGTGGTACCGTGGGAAGGCACTCCACGTAAGTGGTAAGAGGCTAACTTATCGATCGCCCAGTCGCAAGGGTGGGCTGAGGGACAAAATGCTTGGGATTAAAGATTTTTTCGCAGCTTGTAGTGGTCTTTGGAAAACCGACAGAACCTACCACTACCCCCTGAAGAAAGAGGTAGAACGCTCCTACACAGAATTCAATGTCCAACCGCTGACGGCGGCGGAAAAAAACCAAATTTCTTCAGCTTTCATTCCCTCAGAATTTTTTAAAGCAGCCAGCACTAGCGACCAGGCTTACGGCTTCGGCATTTCTTTTGAAACCCTCTCCGAGACTGGGGAAGAAGTGGCGATGCGCCTCAAAGCCTTATTTATCCCCGATGATTTTCTCACCGATCTAAAACACCTGCCCCCAGATGCCGCTGCGCCCGGAGTGCCATTAGCCGCTGAACTCCCGGCCACTGAAGAAATAATTAAGGGATTCTATTTGCGGGATGAAGGCTACTCCGAATCAGGAGCAATTACCGGTCGTTTTACTTATTTGCCCAGTCGGCAGACCTTAGAAATGACCACTTACTACAGCCGGTCGGTAGCAGTAGACCAAATGCGGCTAATGTCTCCCCAGCTGCGCTTGCGCACAATCGTCACCTATCAACGCCCTGAGCCAGGGGTAGTTCCGTCAGTGATTAATTTGGTGGGCTTTGGCATGGAACGGCGCGAGGACTAGTATGAAACGTCGTCATCTGCTCCAGTCGCTGGGGATTTTAAGCTTAGAGCCACTGCTTTTTGGTTGTCAGTCGCCCCCCGTCGATCGATTAAAAATTAAATTTCTCAAACAATCACTGCCCACCCTTCTCATCAAAGATTTTCAGCAGCTAGTTAAAGGCGATTTGAATGCCAGCAGCATCGCCCAACTAGCTGACAGCCTAGAATTATTGCAAAAATGGAGCAAACCAGCGCAGATCGATCGCAGTTGGCAGTGGCCGTGGCAATCACCCCCTAACAACTCAGCCGCTAATTTAATTACCCTCGGCGATACCTGGCTGTCGATGGCGATCGATCAAAAACTAATCAAGCCTCTAAATCCAGGCAAAATTCCCGCTTGGTCACAACTCGACAGTAAATGGCAGCAGCTAGTAACCAGACAAGGACAAGTCTGGGGAGCACCCTATCGCTGGGGCAGCGTGGTACTAATCTATCGTCGCGACAAATTTCAGCAAGCAGGCATTCCCGCGCCCACCGACTGGTCAGATTTATGGCAACCAAAGCTAAAAGGTCAAATTTCTCTCCTTAATCAGAGCCAAGAAATTATTGGTCTCACCCTCAAGCAGTTGGGTCATTCTTACAATACTGATCCACAGACCGTACCAGAATTGCCTGCCAAACTCCGTCAATTGCACCAGCAAGTAGCTTTATATAATTCTGATGATTATTTATCACCACTACTCACTGGTGATACCTGGTTAACCATGGCCTGGTCTCATGACGTAGCTGACCTAATGAATAGATATTCTAATCTGGGGCTGGCCGTTCCTCAATCGGGCACTTCCCTATGGGCGGATCTATGGGTACAGCCCCAATCAGCGCAGCCAGTTGCAAATAGTCCGACTATTGAGCAGTGGATCGATTTTTGCTTACAGCCAGCCATTGCTCGTAAAATTTCACTTTTTACCAACGCCTTGTCACCACTGGCCGCCAATCAATCGCCCCCACAATTCACCCCAGAAATGAGCATTCACTCTGGCTTAAACGCTACGGTTTTTGCTAAAGGCGAATTTTTACAGCCGCTCAGCGCCAGTCAGCAACAATCTTATCAGTCGCTATGGCGATCAGTTCGCACTTAAGAACAAGCTAATGGCGGGGGGAGCTATTGGGGCGCGGTGATTTTTTCAGCAAGCACCGTTCTAATAACCGCAGCTGGTAAGCATGTTGAAAACGAGCGGGATTGAGCATCACCCGAAAAGTAGGGTGGAACAACGGCTGGTTCAGAAAAGGCCAGAGCGGGAACTTAACTTTAGAAGATTGTTTGGAGGCCATAGGGAGGCAAGCAGTAGGGATTGGTAAAATATCCAAATCGGTGGAGCAGCTTTAGGTGAATCTCGATCACAATTGACTTAGATCACTATCTATCCAACTTCCCATATATCAATGCTGCTTACATCAGCCATTTATTGCATTCAGCTAAAAACCTAAGTCCGCCAAGGCCAGTGGTGCCGCCGTCGCAATCTCGGCATCGGTTTTAGCCGTCCAGTCTTGACAGCCAATCTCTTCATAAAATTTCTGATCATAAGAGCGCGTCTTGACCACTACCGGCATCGGCACGGCGTGTCCCAGAATCAGAGCCTGTTGTTTGGAATCCATTTTGGCTAAAACTGCCCGCAAACCTTGAGCGCCAGAGACCCCGGTAAAAATGGCATCAATGTCTTTTTCATCATTGATCAAAGCGGTAATCCGGGTGCCGATCTGGGACATCACTTCTTTATCGATGCCAGAGGGGCGCTGGTCAATCACCAATAGTGTGACAAAGTACTTGCGCATTTCCCGGGCGATCGTCCCAAAAATCGTGCTTTTCACGATGGCCGGATCAAGAAAACGGTGAGCCTCTTCGATCGTAATCATCAACTGCTGCGGTTTATCAGTTGGACTCTTGGTTTGCAGATATTTCTCGGCTTTTTCGACGTAGCGCTCATGAATGCGGCGGGTGATCATATTAGTCACCAGCATGTAAGACAACATGTCGTTTTGGTTGCCAAATTCGATCACTACATTTTTACCAGCATCAATGCTTTGCAACATTTGATCGATGTAGTTCTGGCGACTAGCGGGTCGTAAGTATTTAAGCCTTTCCATCCGCAACAATTTCCGTTGGAGAGCCATGATCGAACCCATGTGACCTCTTTTCTCCTCACAGAAATTCTTGATATCTTCATTAGTCATGGCAATCAGTTCTTCAATCCAACCGCCCCGAAACTCACCATACAAAATATTGGCACTATCTAAACTGGCCTCCGAAATATCTAGCTCTCGACTCACTAACCGAATATCTTCGACTTCAATTTGGCTGTAGCTGAGGTAGAGTTCCTGAGCATCGCGAATACCCCGGCGGCGGCTCGATTCGGGATCGAGAGTATAGACAATCACCTCGTTCGGAAATAACTGACGCAAACCTTTGACAGTGCGGATGTTTTTGCCTTCGGCCACGGCTTCCCAGCCATACTCCGAGTGCATATCAAAAATCAAATTAACAGCGGCTTTTTTCCGAATGACTCCGGCCAGTAACAGCCGAGTCAAGAAAGATTTACCAGTACCAGATTTACCAAAAACGCCGTTACTCCGTTCTACAAAGCGATGTAGATCTAGGCAAACCGGCACATCCATATCTAAGGGCTGTCCGATCGCGAAGTTACAGCGGGTAGGATCGTCTTCCCAACCAAATACCGATCGGAAGTCCTGTTCGCTAGCATCAAAGACTTCGCTGAAATGGCTAGGAATGGTTTTAACTGGTAGCAAATCAAGTTCTACGCCGGTCTGAGCCTGATAAGAAGCCAACACCGCCTTGGCCTCGGTACTTTCCAATATTTCAGCTGCTCCTTTTTTACCGTTGCCGTTAAACCCATTCCAGTTTTTAGTTTCGGACGGTCTGCCCAGCATCAACATCGGCGCGAGGTTGACAGTGCCGAAAGTGGTACTGCCCGATAAAACATCTAGTAAAAAGTCATCGCTGGGATCTGGGGGATGGACAAGGATTCGATCACTAGTGGTGCCCAATGTTACGTCGGTGAGCAAACAGAAAAAGTCATATTTGTGGCCATGCACCACCAGAAACTTACCGACCCGCATATCTTCTACCGAAATGCCGGGATAAAGTTTTACATCCAAGCCACCAGTAAGGGAGCCTTGAATGACGGTACCGAGTGGTTTATACATAAGCAAAATCTTGGTAGCAGCTGCCCAACTTTTTTCTGGGTTTCGTGGCTCACCAGATATGGGGTTGAGGAGATCCTAACACTCTACTGGTAGCAATGTTCCACTTTGCTTATGATAGAGAGGCTGATGTGGACGCTTCAATTTTCTAAGGTGGTGGGATCTACACCCAAGTCTCTGAGCTTTTGAGCCAGTAGTTGATTGGAGATGCGCTCTTGAGCGAGGGCTGTTTCTGCTTGCTCCGCTCGTTGCCGCTCTTGAGCCGTTTGTTGTTGTTCTTGCTCTATTCGTTCACTGCCCCACAGTAATAAATTGCCTGATTGATCCCACCAGCGCAGCCAAGCAGCAGTCATTTCCGCTTTTTTGCCCTGCCATACTCCTAAAAATAAGCCGATTTCTTCGATCCAGTAACGGTGATGCTCGTTTGGTAACTGTTGTTCATATTTGTTGCTGGTTAATCGATAGAGATCTAATTCGCCTGTTTTGGGGTGGAAAATCGCGTAGACGGGCACTTGGAGAATTTGTTCGTAAAAGTACCATTTGCCATAGGGAAAGTGGGGATTGATGGAGTATTCGCCACCTTCGGTTTCGGAGATGAACTCCATGATAATTGCTGGAATTTCACCTTCGGTGTGGGGGGTGTAGCTGCGCCGCACTATGCCGTTGGCAATGGGTTGGATTGATCGAACGTATGTCCAGTCGGGAGCTTTGACGACGGTTTTGTCACCGACGGTGGCGCAAAGGCCAAAGTTAGAGGCAATGAGGCTAGATTCTAGTATTAATCCGGCCAATTCTAGACATTCGCGCAGAGCTGATGCTAGCAGAGGCTGGAGATTACTTTCCACGGATTCTTCGGGTAGAGTGAAGTCAACTGGCAGTTTTTCCCAGGTGACTGGGGGTAATAGGTTTACCTGACGAAGTTGTACGGCTGTCATAAACCTTCCTCAATGTATGCAAATTTGTTGCTACGGTAGTAGAGCAATCGTTTCGCCTTCACAAGTATATCTCACAGGGAAAAGTCGGGGTCAGAAAAACGTGCAGCCTAACTGACTAAGAAACAATACTCCGGGCACTTTATTTAGCGGCAATGGTGAGATGCGGGTTTCAGACTGATAGTGATAGATCTGTTCGGGCTATTGAGAAAATAAATATGCTTTTTCGGTGTGATAGCATCTAGATTGGATTGACATACTAAACGACAAATAGCTATGACAGAACTCTACTCACTAGAAAATGCAAAAAAATTCAATTGGTCTTCTATTAGTGGCAATCTTAATGCAGAAAGAGTAGCTCATCTTAAGAATTATATCGTAGGCGAAAAAATTTTAGATGCTGGCTGTGGCGGAGGAGCATTTGTAGAATTCCTGTGCAAGAAAGGTCTAAAAGTAACAGGCATAGATAAGCATGATGAATTTCTTCAAGTAGCTAGACAGAATAGTAATTCAGGTTCAGGTACATATATTCAGAGTGATATAACTAATTTACCTTTTCCAGACAAATCTTTTGACTGCACATACTGCTTCGATGTTTTAGAACATGTAGATGATCAACTAGCCCTCAAAGAATTGATTAGAGTTACGTCAACTAGGTTGATTATTGCTGTCCCAAAAGAAGATGAAGTAATGCAACAATTCGGTCTTACTTTTGCACATTATCAGGATAAAACTCACCTAAGAAACTACACCCATTCTTCTTTGAAGGATTTAATTTCAGATCATAATCCTTCAGAAATAAATATTTTCCCGGAACTTGCAGTACCTCTGAATCGATTAATCAGCTATCACCTCGACGCAGTTCCTTCAGACTATAGAGATCCTAATCCTTTGTGGGATTTTATGTATAAAGGATTCCTTCGTCAGTCGCTTGCTCGGCTCCTTAAAAAGGCTTCAATTAATCCAGTCTATACAGGTCTCGTCGCTGTTATTAATCTTTAAAATACTTGAAACACAATTATGAAAGTTTTATACGATATTAATGTACTAGGGATGAGTCATTATCATCAAGCTTCTAGAACAGGAGTTTTCAGAGTCGTTGAAAACATTGCATACGGACTAAAAAAGTCAAACGATTGTGAACCTAGCTTTTGTGTTAGTACTCATCACGCTCATAATATTCAAAACTCGCTCGATTACCTAGATGCTAATCCAGAACTAGCCGAAGTTACTTTCCCTGTTGAAAACTGGCAGCTCAGAGGTGCTTTTAAAGAAATTAGTCACGAGTTAAGCAGCAAAATTAAGGGAGCTACATTTGCTCAAATAATACCACTTAAAATAGCAAGAATGTTTAGTGATCTTTCTAGTGAGATAGTCGGTTCTTTCTATAGCCCAATTGATCCAAGTTACCTAGCAGAAGCAGATATATACCATTCTCCATTTGAAGCAATTCCTAGTCAGGTAAAAAGAGCCAAAAATTTACACAAGTTTCTTTCGGTGATGGACTTAATTCCAATTTCACACCCTCAATTTTTCAAATCTCATATAAAGAATTCGGTAAAAAAGACAGTGGACGGCTTAGACAAAGAATCCTGGGCATTATGTATTTCTCAGTGCACCAAAGACGATCTTTGTGATTATTCTAAATCTATTGATCCATCTAGAGTCTTTGTAACACATCTAGCCGCATCTGAGCTTTTTTATCAATGTACTAAGTCAAAAGAAATGGAATTCACTCGTAACAAATATCAAATACCAAATGTACCTTATGTTCTAAGCTTAAGTACTCTAGAACCACGTAAAAATATCGAGCACACTATTCGATGTTTTGTAGCACTAGTGCAGCAAGAAAAAATTCAAGATTTACACCTAGTCTTGGTTGGAACAAAGGGGTGGCATTACGATGCTATTTTTTCAGAAATAACTAATAGTCCATTATTAAAAGAGAGAATTATTGTAACAGGATATGTTGCTGACGAGGACTTAGCCGCACTTTATAGCGGAGCAATGGTGTTCATATATCCTTCATTCTACGAAGGATTCGGTTTACCACCTTTAGAAGCTATGCAGTGTGGCGTTCCAGTAATTACTTCTAATACCTCGTCTCTTCCAGAGGTTATAGGTGATGCTGGAATTATGCTTGCTCCCACAGATAAAGATGGATTATGTCAAAATATTTTAAAGCTTTATGATGACTCTTCATTACGGATTTATATGTCGCAAAAGTCACTAGCCCAAGCGAAAAAATTCAGTTGGGACAAATGTGTAAAAGAGACAATCGAGGCATACAAGGTAGCACTTAATAGTTAACTAAACAAACACCATGAAAACAGCTCTCATTTGCGGTATCTCTGGTCAAGATGGAGCTTACTTAGCCCAGCTACTAGTTAACAACGGCTACAATGTTTATGGCACTTCGCGTGATGCTCAAGCATCATCATTTGATAATTTAGTAAAGCTTGGAATACACAAACAAGTTAAACTAGAATCAATCGCTCTTAACAACTTTCGTAGTGTTTTACAAATACTGACAAAAGTCGAGCCAGATGAAGTTTATAACCTAGCTGGACAAACCTCTGTTGGACTCTCCTTTGAACAACCCGTAGAAACCTTAGAAAGTATTGTCATAGGCACTCTAAACTTACTAGAGTCAATTCGTTTCCTAGGCAAACCAATCAAATTTTATAACGCTGGCTCCAGTGAATGCTTCGGAGATACAGGCGGCAAAGCTTCCAACGAAACCACACCCTTTCGTCCGCGAAGTCCCTACGGCGTAGCTAAAGCAGCAGCATTTTGGGAGGTTGATAACTATCGAGAAGCCTACAATTTATTCGCTTGCTCTGGTATTCTATTTAATCATGAATCTCCTTTACGAGCAGAGCATTTTGTAACGCAAAAAATTATCGCAACAGCCTGTCGAATCGCTGCGGGCAGCTCAGAAAAGCTATTTTTAGGAAATATTACAATCGAAAGAGACTGGGGTTGGGCACCAGAATACGTTAAAGCCATGTATCTAATGCTGCAAAAACAGGAACCTGATGACTATGTTATTGCTACAGGAATCTCTCACAGATTAGAAGATTTTGTTAATTATACGTTCACTGAGCTGGATCTAGATTGGAAAGAACACGTTGTTATTGATGAAAGTTTGCTCAGACCAACCGACATTGAATTAGGAAAAGGAAACCCATCTAAAGCTAAAGAAAAACTGGGATGGCAAGCTAAAAGCCAAATGCAAGACATTATCAGAATGATGATTCAGGCGAAAACTTAATTATATTTTAGGCAAAATGTCAAGATTCAAGCACATAATCTCAGATTTGATTTAGCTATCGTCATGATTGGAAACCAGACCTCGATATATATTATAAGTTTCCTTTGCACACTTCTGCCAAGAAAATTGAGTTGCTCTTTGCTGCCCTTTTATAATCAAATTCTTTCTAGCTTCTTCCGAAAAAACCACTGATTCTATAGCTAACACAATATCTTCAGAACTATGAGGATCGAAATAGTAGCCAGCTTCACCTACCACTTCTGGGATAGAGGCAGCATTACTACAAATAACCGGACAACTAAGATGCATAGCTTCTAAAGGCGGAATTCCAAAACCTTCATATAAAGATGGATAAATAAAAGCAGTAGCATTAGTATATAAATTAGCTAACAATCGATCATCACCTTTAAAGTGTAGTATTCTATCTTCTTTTATTTTTAGTTGATTTATTTCTGATTTTTCCATCCGAGAAAATTTATCACTGCCAAAGCAAACTAATTTAAATTCATCAGAAATTTTAGGACTACTTGCAAAAGCTTGAAGCAAATTCTTGAAGTTTTTATAGTATCCACGCGCTCCTACATACAACAAATAAGGAGCATTAACTACAGGCAAGTCCAAGGGATTATCAACTTTAGTCAAAGAGCAGCCCAGATGCACTACAGATACCTGCTCTGGATCGAGATCAATTATTTCTAGTAAGTCTTTTTTAGTATTTTCAGAAATACAAATAATTTTATCAGCTCGTTTGATCGATCTTTTCTTGATATCAGCTACTTTTCTTTCACTAGCATTCATACCATTACTAAATTTCTCATGAATCATGTCATAAACAGTCAACACAGTTTTACAATTAGGTGGACTTAAATCATAAGAATTATAGTAAGTTTCATGCAGAATATCTGGAGAATTTTCATGTAACCATCGCTTACACTGGCTTCTATTAATCAAGCTAGTAATGCCTAGCAGATCTTGCAAGTTCTCATATTTTTTGCCTACAACCATATCAGCCAGAGAATCTTTAATATATTGATTATTATATAAAGGAGCGACAATTTTCACTTCACAGTCTTCATTTAGATGAATATTTCGACTAATTTCATAAAAGTATCGAGATATTCCACTATAGGGGGTTAGTGCAAAAGCCTGATAGTCATAAACAATTTTAATGGTCATAAATCTAGTGTTTTTCATTCCTATTTATAGTTATCATTTGTGTTATTTCCAAACAGCAAAAATCCCCTGAAGTTGTAGCCACATCGCAATCTTAAGCCACAACCCAGGCTGTTTGACTATTTCCTGCCACATTTCCGCCAAAATCACCTTGTTATTGCTCGAAGCCCCACCACTACGAAAGATCGACAAGACCCGAGCTGACAAGCGCACTGATTCGGTTTTGAATTTGCTGATCAACATCACCGTATCCGAGCTGACAAAATAGTCCTCGTTAAAAATAATAGCAGCATTAATTTTCCCTACAAACCCCGAATGAGCCATCATCGTGCGCGAAACTTTTAAAAATGGACTAGAGTAAGTGACATTCTCAGCCAAGCTATTGCCAATAATACTTACTAAATCTTTTTCCACCTGACCGTTATCCAAATCTACTTTCAGAATGCTGCGCATATGATTATCCTGAAAATCAGCAAGAGCTAAAAACTCCAAGCAGGATGGCTCAAACAAAAGATCATCAGCATTCAAGTGCAAAACATGACTACCAGTGGCTAATTGAGTTCCCTTATTCATCGCATTATAAATACCGTTATCTGGCGCACTAACCCAATAATTAATATAACTATCATATTTAGCAATTATTTCTAGCGTTCGATCGATCGATCCGCCATCCACAATAATATATTCTAAATTTTCATAGGATTGGTTAATCACCGACTGGATGGTCTGTTCCAGATACTTCTCACCATTGTAAACAACAGTCACAATCGAAATCAGCGGCAAGTCAGTATCAATATTTTTAAATAGTCCCTGGGTACGCAAACCGCCCTGAGTTTGGCCAGCAGCCGCCAGCATCGTCAGAAAAGTTCGATCAATCGTCGGTACCTGTTCACTCAAATGAATAGTAGTTGCATATTTTTCACGACTATCAACGATGGAGAAAAGTTCGGTCGGAACCTCAAAAGGATGAGAATCCTGCGTATAAATATGGGTAATACTTTGCCAAACCTTGCCGATCAGGAAATGCTTAGGCAATGACCAGCGACCTTGCTGCATCATAGTCATCGCTGGATCGCAAAGATAAATAATCAGCTTATGGCGTTCCTGCTGCTGACTAGCCAATAACAATTCCTCCGTCCAGCCAAAATCGAATAGTTCTTGTCGAAAGATGGTTGGACTGTTAGCCCAGCGCACATCTATGTCATACATTTTGTTGGTAGCAATTCCTACCAACGAACAAATTCCCACCCAGCCTCTCATTTTCAGATCAGGATGTGGTTCGATCGACAAAATCTTTTCTAACTCGAACGCTGAATTTTGACTATTAATGAAAATCAATAACGGCAATGTATCTTTCATCTAGCTAGTCAGTGCTTCTTTATAAACATCAACAGTATTATTTAGCATTCCCGACAAAGCAAATTTTTCACGATATCTGGCATAACCGCGTTGCCCAAAGTCTTCCAGCAACACCGGGTCAGAAATTAATCGATCGATCCCTGCCGCCAGAGCCAACGAATCTTGAGGCGGCACAATAAAACCAGTGTGGCCATCAACCACCTGCTCCGGCATCCCACCCACATTAGTAGCCACAATCGCCTTCCCCATCGACATCGCCTCAGCACTGGCCAGAGGGGAAGCTTCTTGCAGAGAAGGTAAGACAAAAATATCGAAACAATACATTAAATTGTGGACATCCTGAAGATATCCAGCAAAAACTACATGACTGCTAATACCTAGCTTACCAGCAATTTGTTGAAGACTGTCCCGGAGTTCCCCATCACCAGCAATCACCAGCTTAATATGGGGATGTCGATCGACCAAATGAGCAATCGCCCCCAACAAATAAGCCAATCCTTTGGCCTCACTCAATCTCGCCACCGTGCCAATTAAAATTTGGTCAGTCAAACCCAGCGCAAACTGCTCCGAAAATTGATTTACCTTGACCACATCCACCTGTGGCTCCGCCACACCGTTATAAATCAGCCTGGTTTTACGAACTTGCAGATGATAGACAGCCAATAGGTCTAGCTCCGACCGGGATACCACAATCACCCGATCGGCAAACAAGTTACCAAAAATCGCCGATAACCGATAGCTCAAAGTACTTTGACTGCCATGGTAACCATGCACCGTCAACACCACCGGCACCTCCGGTAAAAACATTTTCACCAGCGAAGTCAGCTCGTGAGCAGCATGAACATGTACCAAGTCGATCGATCGCTGCTGATGAATGGCCAATAAAGAGCGTCGAAATTGCCGCACCCCTACCCATAAATTTTGCTCTAGGCGGGGGAATTGTTGATAGCCAAATCCGGCTTGCCGGAAAGGAGCAGATCCCAGACCATCAGGAGCTAACAGCGAAACATGATAATGCTGTTGAAAGTTATCCATTAAGCTGAAGGCATGTTTCTCGGTACCACCAAGCTCCAGATAGGGCAAAACATACAAAATGTGTTTCATGGTGGAGTAATCTTTCCCGATGGGGAATTTCAAAATGGTCAAGATAGAAATCGTAACCACCCCAAAATATTTGCCAAGGCTGAGCAGCAAGTTATTAGATCAACATAATGTCAATAAAACATCAGGCTTATGTCTCAAATCAACTGATAAGAGCACATCATACCAATAACAGGAACCAAGAAAAATCTTAGCAATGGCATCCGTTAAGATGGAGCTAAACTTTCTACCAAGCTCCATGCTATCTACCTCTCCGACTCCTTACCAATGGACATGGCAAAACCAACAAATTCAAGTAGTCTACTCGATAGGCGGTCAGGGCAAACCAGTGCTCCTGCTGCCCGCTTTTAGTACCGTCTCCAGCCGTGGCGAAGTCGCTGAGATGGCCAGCATTTTAGCCCCAGAATTTCGGGTCACAACAGTGGATTTCCCTGGCTTTGGGGACTCCGATCGATCCAGCCTGCCATACAACCCAGCACTCTACCAACAATTCCTCGCCGACTTCATTCAAGACGTAGTGTCCCAGCCGCTGACAGTAGTAGCTACTGGCCACACCGCTGGCTACGTGATGAAATTAGCCCAGCAGCAACCCGATCTTTTTGAGCAAATTGTTTTGGTAGCACCAACCTGGCGCGGCCCACTCCCCACCATGATGAAAGGCCAGAAACCCTGGTTTAAGTTGTTACGAGAATTAGTGCGATCGCCAATCCTCGGCCAAGCTCTCTATCAGATCAATACCACCCCTGGCTTTTTGCAGATGATGTACCAACGGCATGTCTACGCCACCGCCGCCAGTATTACCCCAGCCTTGATTGCCCACAAACGTCAAATCACCCAGCAAGCCAGAGCGAGATTTGCTCCCGCCGCTTTCGTCACCGGCGGCTTAGATCCAGTCAATGACCGCGCGACCTTTCAGTCTTTCTTTCAGCACCTTGCGGTACCAATTTTGCTTGTCATCGGAGCCGACTGTCCACCCAAATCCAAAGCCGAGATGGAATCGATCGCTCTATTACCAGGAGTTACCACCGTCACCTTACCGGGCACCTTGGGAATGCATGAAGAGTACGCCTCCCAGGTGGCAATCGAGATCCGGAAAGTGCTTCAGCCATGAACGAGCCAATTGTCACGATTGCCCAAATGAGATCGATCGAACACCGCATTTTTACAGCGGGAATGCCAGTAGCCGCCCTCATGGAAAAGGTCGGCGGTTTAATTAGTCGGCGCTTTCAGCAGCTATTTCCACTAACTAGTTATCAGCGAGTCGGGGTAGTGTTTGGAGCTGGCCATAATGGTGGTGATGCCTTAGTGGTAGCTAGAGAACTACATTTGCGGGGCTATCAGGTGATACTCTACAGTCCCAGTCCTAGCTTTAAAGATCTAACTACTCAGCATTATCAATACGCCACTAGTCTGGGCATCACTAGAATTAAGCACATCTCCGGGCTGCAAAATTGCCAGGTGCTGCTGGATGGTATTTTTGGCTTTGGTCTCGATCGATCGCTGAGCGCAGAATTAGTCACGGTAATTACCGAAATCAACAAGCTGCAACTACCAATCGTCAGTATTGACCTCCCATCAGGGATTCAGGCCGATACGGGGGCGGTGCTAGGAGCGGCGATCTGTGCTAAACACACTTTTTGCTTGGGTTTATGGAAAATGGCCTTTGCCCAAGAACCAGCGCTGGCTTACCTCGGACAGACCGAGCTACTGGGTTTTGATATTCCCCAGGCTGATATCCAGGCCGTATGGGGTCAACAAAATACCCTCCAGATGATGACTAAGGCCACTGCCGATCAATATCTGCCGCACCAGCGCCCAATAGTGACTCATAAATATCAGCAGGGGCATTTATTACTGGTGGTGGGATCTTGGCAATACGCTGGGGCGGCCATCTTAGCTGGTTTGGGAGCAAGGGCTAGTGGCGTAGGACTGCTATCGATCGCTGTCCCTAATTGTTTAAAATTAGCGGTGCTGAACCATTTACCAGATGCAATCGTGATCGGTTGTCCAGAGACAGCTTCAGGTGCAATCGACCAGCTACCAGAGCTAAACTGGTCTAAATACACAGCAATTGCTGGCGGCTGCGGTTTAACGACAGAACCAGTAGAAATAGTTAAATTATTACTGACTAAGGATCTACCATTACTGCTGGATGCCGACGCTTTGAATATTTTGGCACAATTACCCACAGCTAGTTGGAAGAACCGCTCAGCCCCGACAATTATCACACCGCACGGCGGCGAATGGCAAAGACTTTTTACTAATTTGACTGATACTAATCAGCTCGATCGAATAACAGCAGTCATATCAAAAGCGGCTCAAAACAAAATAATCGTCCTCAGCAAAGGTGCTAGAACGATTATCTCCGACGGTGAAGAAACGTGGATCATCAACAATGGCACTCCAGCACTGGCTAGAGGTGGTAGTGGTGATATATTAACTGGCTTGATTGGCGGCGTAGTTGCCACCAATTATTTAAATACTGAGCCAGCGCATCTCCTAAAAAAAGTTGCTGCTGCCAACTGGTGGCACGCTCAGGCTGGTAGCCTTGCCGCTAAAAACCGAGGTGTAGCTGGAGTAGATGCTTTTCATCTCAATCAGTACTTAACCAAGGTTATAGTTGACTAATTATCAGTACGACCGGTTAACATTCCCCAAAGGAAAACTGCCACAATGGCACCAAGCACAGCGACGACCAAACTAACAGGATCAAAACTTCTGCTAGCAACAAGATTTAACTTACCATTGCTAATGAAGTTGTGAGCGATACCACCAATAAAAGCACCAACAATACCAAGCATCGCCGTTGCGAAGAAACCACCACCCTGACGACCAGGTACGATTAATTTAGCAATTGCACCGGCAATTACTCCAAATATTATCCAAGCAATAATGGTAAGAGGATTCATGTTTACAACTCTACATATTTATAAATTTGAATGCAATTTAACCATAGCAAACTATGGTAAAAGTGTGTATTTTATGTAAATAATTATCACAAAACCTGTTGACAGTTGCGAGATATTGCTCATCAGGCAGAACTTTTGGCTAATCACAAAATTTTTATAAACTAAAGATTATTATCATGGCAATCTCGATCGACTTTGGCACCAGTAACACCATCATTGCCCGTTGGAATGCCGCCACCCAGCAAGCTGAAACCATCAATTTACCCGAACTATCCATGGTAGATGCTCTCAATCCACCATTGATTCCCAGCCTAGTCTATGTCAATAACGCGGCCACTATAGATTTAACTATTGGTCAGGCGGTACGCGATCGAGGTTTAGATATTGCCAGCGATCTACGCTCTTTTACCGGATTCAAACGAGGCATTGGAGCAGAAATTCAAGGATTTTTGCCGGAGTTAGATGGCTGCCAAATCACCTTTGAGCAAGTCGGTGAATGGTTTATCACCCAAGTATTACAGTCCATACCACTGAGTAATGAATCTGCTGAATCGTTGGTAGTAACAGTGCCCGTCGATAGCTTTGATACCTACCGCAGTTGGCTAAACCGAGTTTGCGCTCAGCTAGCGATCGCACAAGTATCACTATTAGATGAATCCACGGCGGCGGCGCTGGGCTATGGCTTAGATAGCGGCTTAATTTTAGTTTTAGATTGCGGCGGTGGAACGATCGATTTATCCCTGGTTGAACTGGTCGCGAACCCTGGCCAAAAGCTGGGGTTTTTAATCAAATTCGGCAATCAAGTTTTAGATAAATCTGCCCAAAAACCACAGCTGGCCAAGGTATTAGCCAAAGCTGGCCAAAACCTGGGGGGCACCGATATCGATCGCTGGATTGCCGAATATCTAGCCACCCAGAAAGGTTTACAAGTAACATCCTTAATTATGCGGCTGGCCGAAAAACTCAAGATTCAGCTATCAGTAAGTACTACCGCCACCGAAGTATTCTTTGATGATCAAGCCTTTGAAACCTACGAATTTCAACTTACTCGCGCTGAGCTAGAGCAGATTCTGACCAGCAAAGGACTATTTTCTCAGTTAGACGACCTGCTGAAGTCCATTAATCAACAGATCGATCGACAAACTATCACTTTCAGTGCCATTGATGCCGTCTTGTTAGTCGGCGGCACGGCTCAAATGCCCGCCATTCAAGCTTGGATTAGCCAATATTTTGAACCTAGTAAAATCAAGCAATTCAAACCCTTTGAAGCGATCGCTCATGGGGCTTTGCAAATTACCCAGGGTTTAGAAGTCACCGATTTTCTGTATCATAGCTATGGCATTCGCTACTGGGATCGCCGTCAAAATCGTCACAACTGGCACTGCATTATTAATGCGGGTCAGCCGTACCCGATGAATAAGCCAGTAGAACTGATGCTGGGAGCTTCCCAGGCTAGTCAACCCAGTGTCGAACTAATTATTGGCGAACTGGGTACCGAAACCGGCGGCACCGAGATTTATTTTGATGGCGATCGATTAATTACCAAGAACTTAGCAGCTGGAGTGGCGGCGGTACGACCATTAAATGAAACAACAGCAGGTAAAAATATTGCTAAACTCGATCCACCCGGTTTTCCGGGGAGCGATCGAATTCGGGTGAGGTTTATGATCGATCGACAGCGCTGTTTACGTTTAACTGTCTATGATTTATTGACTAGCCAAAATCTCTTGGAGAATATGGTGGTTGCCGAACTCAGTTAGACCAGTAACTCATTCCATAGGCATGGAGTAAACTTGCTACTGATGAGCAATAATCACGTTGTGGTTGAATTCAATATAGCTGTATTGCTCCAAGAGATTAGTGATTTTGGGAAGACAAGTTGCAAATAATATCTCTAATTCTGAATTTCTGATGTTTCCGGTGGTCACGAGTAGTAGTTTAGGGGTAATTGGGCAGCGATTTTATAAACGCTTTTAACTTGGCTCAAACGAGCAGCAAAAAGCAGGGCAGCGAATAAATCTTCCGGCTCTAAATCTTCATAATCTTCGAGAATTTCAGAATGGGTCATTCCAGAACTGAGCAACTCCAGTATAAAGTCGATCGGGTATCGAAGTCCTCGAATGCAGGGCTTACCGTGGCAGATATTGGGATTGTGGGTAATGCGTTGCAGAAGGTCAGCAGCCATAAGATTTCCAAGAATCGAGATCTTTGTCTACTATATCGTCTCTCGTTCATTGGCAAGCCTCCAGCAAAGATTGATCGACAGCTGACCTTGTCTCAACATAATAGGCTAGAAGGTTTTAACTAGATCTATCATAAATCTTCAACCCGGCAAAAAAGATGCCGAGTTGAAAATAAGATTTTTGTCAACGTCGCCGTGCAACGACAAACCGATCGAACCCTGCCCAGTCACTAATAATCTGGATATCTTGATATTGACCTTGCTGCTCCAACAGTTCCACCACCGCAACGCCCTGGCCAGCCATCATTTCGACTAGCCACAACCCACCCGCCACCAAAAAATCAGGCGCGATGGTGACTAACTCCCGGATAGCTACTAACCCATCTTGGCCGCCATCCAAAGCCAGGTGTGGTTCATGCCTAGCCACCTCCGGTTGCAAATCTGCCACCAGCGCCGTAGGAATATAGGGTGGGTTGGAAACCATCCCCATCACCTGACCAGACAAGTGGTCTAGTGGTTGCCACCAACTTCCTTGGGATAGTTGAATGCGATCGATCAAGCCAGCATTAGTAATATTTGTCCGAGCAATCGCCAAAGCAGCGTCACTATAATCCACCGCATGAATATTAGCCTGGGGCAATGCCGCCGCTAGCCCGATCGCAATCGCTCCACTCCCCGTCCCCAAATCTAGCCAATTACCACTCCGCCAAGTGGGTAAAGTATGCTCCAGCACCAAATCAATGATTAATTCCGTCTCCGGGCGCGGAATCAGCACCGCTGGCGAGACTTGTAATTCCCAATCCCGCCAGGGAGTAATCCCCACCAAATACTGAAGAGGCACCCGCTGCTCTAGATACTGTTGCCACAGATCCAAAATCTCTGCCCAAGGCTGGTTCAGTTGCACCGAATGTCGATCGATCAGTGTCCCCAACCGCAACGATAATTTATCCACGTCAGTCAGGGCAGACAGCAACCACTCGGCGGCCGCGACTTCAGCCCCCACGCCTTGATACCACTGCCAAACGGTAGCTCCATCAATCCGTGGCACTAGTGGCACTAATTGTGCCACTAACGAATGGTAGCTTTAGAGCCACGCAGCAGCTTCATGGCTTCTGTTGACGGCATGATCGTCACCTTCTCGTACAAAGGATTGTTATTCGATCGCAAGGTATCCATGAATTTTTCTAAACTAAGAACCTGGATCCCAGCAGTGTCAGCCAGATTAGGATTATTTTTCTTGAAAGTCTCCAAGTATGGTTCCAGCTGCTCGCGCTCAAAGAACAGCGGAATTACCTGCTTCTTATTTTGATTAATGGTCAGATAGCCCGGTTGTTGACCAGCTAGTCCTAAAAAGAGTGGCACCCCTTCAAATTTTTCCAGAGTCGTGTTATTTTTCTGATTCAAACTGCGGGCTGCGGCAACTTGAGACTGATGAGGAATAAACAATACATCAACTTTTCTACTCACTTTTAGTTTGTACATTTCACTCAAAGATACTGGCCGAATTTGCAACTGCTTCGCCAGTTCCGGTTTCCTTTGCTGCATCTTTTGCAGAGCAACTTGAGCATCTTTGGGGCTCAAGTAAGCATTAGTATAAATTCCATTATTAGCATCACGATCCGCTAGCGGCGATCCGGTTTTGTCGGTAAGAGTGAATACTGGCAGCTCTTGTAGCTTTTTCAGAATTTGAGCTGTAGGGATAGCATGGGCGACACTCCCAGCCAAAAGACTACTACTAACCAATCCAAATACTATCCCACTCATTAAAATTTGCTTCATGGCAGTGCACCTTAAAATTATGAAAAATTCTAACAATTCAACCTAGCTAGCTTTCCACTGCTGATAAGCATCATCTAACCTCGCTAGCAACGACCGGGCTATCGATAAGCGATTAACGACGGGCGATTGAGAACTTTTTTGGGGCAAGCTGTTTAACAACTGAGCTTCATCGATCGCCACATCATTATCGCTATATATGATACCGCCTAGAGCTTCTAACAATTGTTCATAATCCGTAGCACTCGGCTGACTCTTCAAATAATCTTGTACCCACTGGTAGCATTGAGCAGCTGGAATCGCCGTCTGGCCTAAATTATTGATTAGCACCCTAATCTCTGGATCATTTGCCAAACCTTGGTTTTGGGCAATGCCGATCAGATGTTCTCGCTCGGCATCTTGCACTTGCCCATCCAGCCAAGCCACACCAATCAGAATTTTGAGGAGTTGTTGCGAAGAATTAGCCATAGCCTCGTTGATTGAAATGCTTCACCTTTAACTCTCTCATAGCTTTGACCATCAGCTGGTAAAACTTACAATTACTTCTAAATTCACTTATTTCACTGTACAAACAGTATATGAACTGATATGAATTCCCCACCTTGACTTGTTGAAAAGAATATAGTGCCGGTCTGCGGAATGTTGCTGATTCCATACCCCCAGATTTGGAGCCTCGGCCTTGATCACCAGCAAAATTGTTGCATTTGATACAAAATGACTCAGCAGATTCCCAGGACGATTCTAGTTTTCGATGCTACTGTTTTAGATCCATGCATACCTCCTTGTCACTTTTTTAGTGCGTGGGTACTATATAAAATACGTGTATCTATTTGACTAATTCCCCTATGTCTTTTGTTGGTTTACACATCCACAGCGACTACAGCCTGCTCGATGGGGCTAGTCAATTACCAGAATTAGCCGATCGAGCAGTTGAGTTGGGGATGCCCGCGATTGCCCTCACCGATCACGGCGTGATGTATGGTGCGATCGAACTAATCAAGGTTTGTAAGGCGCGGAAGATCAAGCCGATTATTGGCAACGAAATGTATGTGGTGGATGGCAATATTCATGAACAAAAGCGCCGCCAGAAATTTCATCAGGTGGTGCTGGCCAAAAACACCCAGGGCTATAAGAACCTGGTTAAATTAACCACCATCTCTCATTTGGAAGGATTCCAAGGACGAGGTATTTTTGCTCGTCCCTGCATCAATCGCGAGTTACTTAAGCAATATCGGGAAGGTCTCATCGTCACCAGTGCTTGCCTAGGTGGGGAGATTCCGCAAGCCATTATGGCAGGCAAACTAGAACATGCTCGCAAAGCAGCTCGCTGGTACAAAGATGTCTTTGGTGCAGACTTTTACCTAGAAATCCAGGATCACGGCTCCCAGGAAGACCGGATTGTGAATGTGGAAATCGTACGGATTGCCGAGGAATTAGGCATTAAAATCATTGCTACCAATGATTCCCACTTTATCTCCTGCGAGGATGTCGAAGCCCATGATGCCCTGCTGTGCATTCAAACTGGCAAGCTGATCACCGAAGACAGCCGAATGCGCTACAGCGGTACCGAGTACCTCAAGTCGGCCGCAGAAATGGCGATGCTGTTCCAAGATCACCTACCCGAAGCCGTGATTAGAACGGCGATCGCCAATACCCTAGAAGTTGCTGATAAAATCGAGCCATACAACGTTTTGGGTGAACCCAGAATCCCCGACTTCCCCATTCCCTCCGGCCATACTCCATCTACCTACGTGGAAGAAATCGCGCGCGCGGGTCTCCAGGATCTGCTGAAGGTGAATAACTATGCCGACATCGATCCAGAGTATCAGGAGCGGTTGGACTACGAACTAAAAATGATCGAGCAGATGGGGTTTTCCACCTACTTTTTAGTAGTCTGGGACTACATTAAGTTTGCTCGTGACCAGGGCATTCCAGTCGGGCCGGGACGCGGCTCGGCGGCTGGTTCGCTGGTGGCTTACACTATGCGGATCACTAATATTGACCCAGTGCATCATGGCTTACTATTTGAGCGCTTTTTGAATCCCGAGCGGAAATCGATGCCGGATATTGATACCGACTTTTGCATCGAACGGCGGGATGAAGTGATTCAGTATGTGACCAAAAAATACGGCACTGAGCGGGTTGCCCAGATCATCACCTTCAACCGGATGACTTCTAAGGCGGTTCTGAAAGATGTGGCGCGGGTGTTGGATATCAACTATGGCGACTCCGATAAGATGACCAAATTCATTCCCACGGTGCGTGGCAAACCAACTAAACTGGCGGTGATGATTTCCGATAAAACCCCATCACCAGATTTCAAAGCAGCTTACGATAGCAACCGAATTTTTGAAACCAAAACACCAGGAGCTGGGGTGCCCGCCCAACAATGGATTGATATGGCTATGCGGATTGAGGGCACCAACAAAACCTTTGGCGTTCATGCGGCGGGGGTAGTGATCTCCGCACAGCCCTTAGATGAAATTGTGCCCTTGCAGCGCAACAATGACGGCTCCGTGATCACCCAATATTATATGGAAGATCTAGATGCCTTGGGACTTTTGAAGATGGACTTTTTAGGGCTAAGAAATCTGACGATTATTCAAAATGCCTTGGATTTGATCAAGCTCAACCAAGGCGATGACATTCATCCTGACGAGATTACTTACGAAGAACGTCGATCGATCTCGATTCTGAACAAAAATGGCACTAAAAGCAAAAAACGCCCACCCCAAGTCGAACGCACCTATCAGGCGATCGAAGCCGGAGATTTAGAAGGCGTGTTTCAGCTAGAGTCGTCTGGGATGCTGGATGTGGTGTCTAAGTTGAAACCCTCCTGCATTGAAGATTTATCTTCGATTTTGGCGCTCTATCGACCGGGACCACTAGATGCTGGGCTGATTCCCCACTTTATCGATCGCAAGCATGGTCGCGAAGCGATCGTTTACGATCACCCATTGCTAGAACCTATACTAGAAGAGACTTATGGCACTTTATGCTACCAAGAGCAGATCATGCGGATGGCGCAGGATTTAGCGGGTTATTCTCTAGGACAAGCCGACTTATTGCGACGAGCAATGAGTAAAAAGAAAGCCGACGAAATGCAAAAACAACGCACTACTTTTGTGGATGGCTCAGCCAAAAACGACATTTCTAGCGAAATAGCCAACAAACTCTTCGACCAAATGGTCTTGTTTGCGGAATATTGCTTCAACAAATCCCACTCCACCGCCTACGCTTACGTTACTTATCAAACCGCCTTCTTGAAAGCCAACTACCCAGTTGAATATATGGCGGCACTATTGACAGCCAATAGTGGCGATCAAGATAAAGTTACCAAATATTTGAATAACTGTGAGAAAACCCTTCGCATTAAAGTCGAACCACCAGATATTAATCGATCGAACATCAATTTCACACCAGTTAAAGGCCAAAAAAGCATTTTCTTTGGTCTTTCCGCCATTAAAAATGTGGGGGAGGGAGCAATCGAGACTATTTTGACCGAACGAGCCATCGGCGGCGAGTTCCAATCTCTAGCCGACCTCTGTCAGCGAATTAATATGCAAGCTGTCAATAGCCGTAACCTCGAATCGCTAATTAAATGTGGTGCCTTCGATAACATCGAACCCAACCGCCAACAACTGATCCAAGATATGGAATTGACCGTACCATGGGCACAAAAACGCGCTAAGGAAAAAGAGATCGGCCAAGGGAATTTGTTCGATCTGATGGGCAGCACCCCAAAAAGTGCCGACAATAGTTTTGAAGCGGCACCTAAAGCACCCACCACCGCCGATTTCAGTTCTCAAGAGCGCCTACAGTTTGAGCTAGAACTATTGGGGGTCTACGTCTCCGACCATCCTCTCAAATCTGCGGAAAACATCGTCCGACACCAAGGAATTGCCACCGTTAATTTACATGAAATCGATCAACATGTCCGCAAGGGCTTAATTAAAGTAGTGGTAATGCTGCAAGAAATCAAAATTGCTCAGACTAAAAAAGATAATAAATCGATGGCAATCCTCAAAGTCAGCAGTATTGATGGCACTCAGGTGTCAGCAGTAGCCTTTTCGGATGCCTACGAAAAGGTCAAGAATTTATTAGCCATAAATGTGCCGATTGTGATGGAAGGCAAAGCCAATCGCCGCGATGAAGAACTCCAAATCGTGGTAGAGAGCATTGCAGTCATCGACCTGAGTCTAGATTTGGGCGAGGAAGAAATTACCGGAGACAAAATTGCCCTTGTTCACATCCCGATCGAAATGCTTCAAGATCAACGCCAGATCCAACAGCTCCAAATGATCTTAGAAGAATATGCTGGGACTGATTCAAACATTGCCAAAACTCCAGTCTATGCGCTGATCGCCTCGACTACTAGCCAACGGTTAGTCAAATTTGGGGAACGATTTGCCCTAGAATCTGAGGACAAAGCAGTAGCCAGAATCAGCCATCTCGGCTTCACTGCCAAAATTCGGCCTCGGCCACCAGAATTGCCGCCAGTCTTAGCACCACAGTTACTCACCTCGATCGAAGCCTAGCCATAACCATTTAGGTAAGTTAAACTCCATGCTACTGGTTCCTATTCAATAATTCTTGAATCCTCTGGTCAAGTTGCTTAAGCTTAACTGGTTTAGCTAAATAATCGGTAGCGCCAGCAGCTAAACAGCGCTCTCGATCGCCTTCCATGGCCAAGGCTGTTAGAGCAATAATCGGAGTTGCGTCAAATTCTGGCATTTTACGAATATGCGAGATGGCAGCTAGTCCATCCATTTTCGGCATTTGAATATCCATCAAAATTAGATCGGGAAGCGCTTGCTGGACTCGATCGTTAGCGCAACCTTCCAGAATAGAAAGCACTTCTAGTCCGTTTTCAGCCACTATTATTTGGTAGCCCTTGGCCATTAAATAGCTAGAGAAGGTACTAATATTAGATTGATTATCCTCTGCCAAAAGAATCAATGATGATGTGCTTAGAGCGCCCTCAACTGACTGGGAAGGAGAAACTAAACTATCGATCGACACACTCTGGTAATCGGTCACAGGCCAACAAATAGGCGGTAAGCGCACCACAAAACAACTACCTTGGCCAATTTCGCTCTCTAGACTAATGGTGCCACCATGTAGTTCGACAATTTG
Organism: Synechococcales cyanobacterium; assembly: GCA_043755575.1. Taxonomy (GTDB): domain Bacteria; phylum Cyanobacteriota; class Cyanobacteriia; order Cyanobacteriales; family Chamaesiphonaceae; genus JAAFHZ01. Next base: position 12,331 of record JAYUSR010000190.1, on the reverse strand, counting down.
CTTCACCAAAGTCAGTCCTAACCCCGTACCAGCATATTGACGATTAAGACTACTGTCTAACTGAACAAAAGGTTGAAACAACTTACTCTGCTGATGGCTGGCAATCCCGATTCCCGTATCAATTACGGCCAATTCTAGCCAATCCCCATCCACCTCATTTCTTAGTTGAGTCATGCATAGAGTAACCCGACCGCCGACAGGAGTGAACTTGACGGCGTTATTTAGGAGATTGATCAGCACCTGACGCATCCGCCGTTCATCCACTGCTAGCAGACTAGGTTCTGGAGGCAACTGCACCTCTAATTTAATTTGTTTGTCGTGAGCCTGTTGTTTGACAAAAGATAAGCTAGATTGACACAGCATAGCAACATTGACATTACTAATATCTAGTTCTAATTTGCCAGCAGAAATTTTGGAAACATCCAAAATATCGTTAATTAGGGATAGTAAATGCTCTCCACTGCGTTCGATCGTGACGATGTGCTTAAGTTGACGTTCGTTGAGAGTTCCAAATGTTTGTTCTTGTAAAATCTCCGACATGCCTAAAATAGCATTCATCGGTGTACGAAGTTCGTGACTCATATTAGCCAGAAATTCATCCTTAAGACGAGTAGCTCTTTCGAGTTCAGCGTTAGTTGATTTTAATCGATTGTTAGTTTGTTGTAGTTGTTCTTCTGCCCACTTGCGATCGGTAATATCCATTGCAATACCAACAGTTCCGGTAATTTCCCCATCACTATTTTTCATAGGCGTTTTAATTGTTTCGAGCCAGCGTTCTTCGGACTGAGCATTCTGAGCATTCAAGATTTTTTCTTCGATAACTTGGCGATTACCAGAGATAATTACCCGTAAGTCATCATCTATATACTTCTGAGCTAAATCAGCTGGCCATAAATCCAGATCATGTTTACCGACTAGTTCATTAGGTGCGTATCCTATCTGATCGGCACAAGATTGATTTACCGAAATGAAGCGACCACTGCGATCTTTCAGCCAAGCCATATGGGGAATATTATTAAGCAGTGCTCCCAGATAATTTTGCTGGAGTTGGGCATTTTCTGCTGCTATCTGAGATTTTTGATAAAGCTGGGCATTTTCCAGGGCGATCGCTGCTTGGGTACAAAGGAAAGATACAACTGTTTCGTTACTTTCAGTGAAAATATTGGCAGCATGAAGATGCTCTAAATAAACAACACCAAGAACTCGTCCTTGTTTCAAAAGTGGCAACCCCAAAATGCTCTGAGGCTGATACTTGAGCAAATATCGATCAGTATTTGCCAACAACTTGCCAGAATCACCACAAAAAGTCTGCTGATTATTTTTGATCCAGTAAATTAATTTTTCGGGATACTCAATATGATCCGGCAAGGGTATTGATAAGTCGGTCAAACTAGTTACGGTAGTTGTACTTAATGCTCGCACTCGCCAACGACTATCACTATCACTATCACTATCACTATCACTATCACTATCACTATCACTATCACTATCAGGCAATACTAACAGGCAAGTCTCAGCACCGGAATTCTTCAGAATAATTTGACATAGTTGTTGAAGTAGTTCTTCCAGATTAATAATGCTAGATAGGGCTTGAGCCGATTGAATCACTGAAACCAAATCAATATTATTCCCTTTTTGAGCACTAGTACTGTTGATACTAGAAGCACAGGTGATGGTCGCAAGAGTAGACAAAAGATGAAAGTCTGGTGGCGATTCCACTCGCAAGATCGCTGCCAGGAGCTGGGGATAGCGTTGCTCTAAGTCGTCGATTTTAGCCTTGGCACCCCACCGGGCATAGCAATAATAAGCTTCAATTATGTAGGATTCCGCAATTTTTGCTTTGCCCCAATCGAGATAAAACTTGGCGGCTAATTCGTTGGCTAGAGCTTGGTCTTGAATCCAGCCGTTTTCCTCGGCTCCAGCAATAGCCAGATCATAATGTTCGATCGCGGCAGCTTTATTGCCTAATACGCGCTGGTGCTCGGCGGTTACTAAGTACAAGCGGTGCAGATGGTTCATAGGGGCGTGGTCGGCCCATCTCTGGAGTTTTGATCGATCGACTACTACTTTTTCTAGACACTGCACCTGTGCCGCCGCCGCCATGGATGAATACAATTGCAGCTGAGTCAAAGCACTATAAAAACAGGAAAGCGTAGTAGCAAACATCCCAATCATGCTATCGGCATAGGACTCGACTAAAACCGCATATTCTGCGGCCTGCTGATATTGCCCAAACAAATAAGCCAAGACAGTTTTATTGAAAAATAAGTAATAGAGAGCCGTATAAGAATTTGATTGTTGGAGCGTTGACAACATTTGCATTTCAGCATAGATCTCTCCATCTAAGCAACAAGGATCGTCAGACTGTCCGAGTAAGTTCAAAACAGTTTGATGGTAAATCAAATGATAGTTGAGCGCTGTTTCTTGCTTGAGTTGCAACAGTCCCTGACGATAGGTTTCCATCTCAACAGCAAGAGATGACAATTCATCGCCAACAAAGTAAGAACCAGCACAATACACTAAAGCATTGAATGCACTATTCTCTAAGTCCCCAGTTTCTAAACCCACTTGATATGCTTCACGAAAGAAGGGTAATCGGCTGCGGAGAGATTCTTTCCAATGGCTAATAAAACTATGGACAATAAAATAAGTGTGACATTTGGCAGTTGTCAATTGGAATCGATCGAGAATACTCAGAGCTAATTGTCCAAACTGATAACCCGCATCTAAATCACCCACCACCCCGCATAATACTAATCCATAGTTGGCGTAGACAAAAGACGAAAACGCACAATTTCCCTTCCGAATACACAAATCAATTTGTTTCAAGATCAGTAGTGGCATCAGCGTGGGGACTGATTGATAGGCAGAGGAAATTAATTGAGTTAAGATCCTTGCTGCCGCTAGATCAATCGGGTCGGTCATGATGGGCAAATTTACTAAACTAGCAATCGAATAATCTTGCCAGAGCAGCCTAGTTTGCTCCAATGCTTTCCCGATATCTACTGATGTAGGCTCTGTTGGAAACTCAATCCCCAGCAGCTGAAGTAATTGCAGTCCAATCTCGATCGATGCACGTAGTTTTCCTTGCGCCTTCACACCCATAATCTGGATTTCGTAAATCCGAATTCGATCGATTAATTCGTCTGTATGGGCTAGAGCTGTGGCGATCAATTGCTCCATTTGCTCATAATCCCCACCCAAATAAGCAACTTCGGCAGCTAATTCATAGATCGATCGAGTTAAATTAGCCTGAGCATCCCAACTATCTGCGGATAACAGCTCCATACAGATCGTTAAATACTGGTACGCCGCAACATAAGCAGTGGATATTTTCGCTTTTTGAGCGGCCTGCCAATTCAATTGCAACAATCGCTCTCGTTCGGCGGTCTCAGTCATTAAACTACGTCCCAGATTCAATTGGTTGACAATAGCAAAAAGCTGCTCTTCCAGCTCTCCAGCACAGACATGGCTAAGTAGCAGTTGACCAATTTTTAAGTGGATAGATTCTTGGTGAATGCCGGGGATCAGCGAATAAGCCGCTTGTTGCACCCGATCATGCAAAAACCGATAGGTGACAATGAGAGGAGCAGAAATATCGGGTGCGGCATCAGCATCGGTAAAAAACTTGTAAAGCTCGGAGCGGGGCATAATCAACCCGGCCTGTAGCGTTGTCTGCAACGCCAGTGCAATTTGGATGGGCGCTTGATTACTGAGCACGGCTAAAGTCTGGAGATCGAACTGCGAACCGATACAGGCTGCCAACTGAAGAATATCTTGAGTGTGAGTTGGCAACTTCTGTAACTGCCCAGCCATAAACTCCACAACATCATCAGTAATTGCCAAAGTTTTGATGTGAGCAATGTCGCACTGCCAATGTCGGGCGGCTACATCAAAAGTAATATGACCATCTTGATGAAGTACCTGCATAAATTGGGTAGCAAAGAAGGGATTGCCTTGAGTTTTGCGATCGATCAATGCTGTCAATGGTTGAGCACAGCTCAATTCACACTTCAGTGTATCGGCCACCAACTGATTCAAATCGTCTAATGTCAATGGATTTAGCAACATGGTATTCACCGTTGCTCCAGATTTTTGGATCTCATTTACGGCCATCATCAAAGGATGAACAGGCGACACTTCCTGATCGCGATAAGCCCCAATCACCAATAAATGCTGAGTATCTTGCGTCAATATTTGCAATAAATTCAACGAGGCCGCATCAGCCCATTGCAAGTCATCCAAAAAGATTACCAACGGTCGATCGACAGTAGCAAACAACCCCAAAAACTTCTGCATCAACAAATTGAAGCGATGTTGAGCCGCACTACTCTCTAGCTCGGCGACGGGCAACTGCTTACCAATAATTTTTTCTAATTCAGGAATTATTTCAATCAGCACTTGAGCATTTTCGCCCACCACAGCGATGATTTGACTTTGCCAAGCTTGTAATTGGACATCTAATTCTGCTAGCAATTGTCCAATCAAATCACGACAGGCTTGGACAAAGGCACTAAAGGGAACATGGCGCTGAAATTGGTCGTACTTACCTTTAATAAAATAACTATGTTGGCGGGTAATTGGCTTATAAACTTCATTAATAACCGCTGTTTTGCCAATTCCCGAAGATCCGGCTACTAGCAATACTTCAGTTTTGCCGCCGCTGATACGAGTCTCTGGCGGAGATGCTACGCGCTCGAAGGCTGCTAGTAAAGTTTTTACCTCGGTGGCTCGCCCATAGAGTTTTTCAGGGATGATAAAACGATCGCCTAGATCCCGCCTTCCTAACTCAAACTCTGCAATTGCCCCGGTAGCCAGCCATTGGCTCAAACATTGCTCTAAATCATATTGGAGTCCGATCGCGCTCTGGTAGCGATTCTCAGCATTTTTAGCCATCAATTTAGCAACTAGCTGCGATACTATCGCTGGAATAGCCATATCGATTTGATGTGCTGGCACCGCTTGCTGAGCTAAATGACAATGAATCATTTCCAGCGGATTTACCGCCAGAAAAGGCAATCTCCCGGTGAGAAGTTCATACAAAGTAACTCCCAAAGCATAAAAATCAGTCCGATAATCAATCCCCCGATTCATTCGCCCCGTTTGTTCTGGGGATAGATAAGCCAGGGTTCCTGCTAATAAGTTAAGACTAAGGATTTCTGGGGTTTCGCGAGGTAACAGCGAAGCGATACTAAAGTCAATTAGCTTTACCTGTTTAGTTTGTGGATGAATCAGAATGTTGGCTGGTTTAATATCTTTGTGGATAATCCGTTCTTTTCCTAGTGCTTGCAAAGTGACGGCCAGTTGGATGGCTAGTTCTAGAATATCCTGCAGTGATAGAACATGCTTTTGAACATACTGATCTAGAGCAGTTCCGCCAAAATCTTCCATCACCAAGGCATAGCCGCGATCTTCTAAACCATAGCAGCGAATAACTCCTGGCACATTCAAATTTTTAGCAATCCCATACTGATGCTGAAAATTTAGTAAATCTTGGTAGGTGGCATCGGCTGCTGACAAGAGCTTAATCACCACCGGCAGCGCCGGTGCACCCAACTTCAAATTTATTTTTTCGGCTCGAAACACTACGGTTTTCGAGCCGCAGTAAATTTTCTCAACTAGACGATAGCCTGGAAGATTAATGTTACAGCTTGCATTAGTCATAATTGGTGATGAGATTTTGCCGATATTCAATAACTTTTCTCTACCGGAGTGTTAGTTACTGAATTTAATGTTCCCGATTATTTCCACAGTATTATTATAGGCAAGATAAAGTATTAGTTTTGAGTTCTAAATATGACCAACAGCTTGGTACACCTGGCGCTGTTGAAACAGTTCCAACAAATCAGCATTAATTTTTTGCTGGGCAGCTTCCCGCTGGAGAATGGCTAAACTCTGATCGATCGATAGTCGAGCTTTATACGGTCGATCGCTAGCCGTCAAAGCATCATAGATATCGGCGATCGCCATCATCTGCGACTGAATCGGAATCTCCACCGCCGTTAGTCCCTGGGGATAGCCTGTCCCATCCAGTTTTTCATGGTGCGAGCGGGCGATCTTAGGCACTCCTTGCAAGTGCTTCGTCCAGGGAATTTGTTTGAGAAAATCATAGGTATGAACCACATGCGATTGAATCTGCTCCCGTTCAGCCACCGTCAGACTACCTCTGGGAATCAGTAATTGCTCAATCTCCGCACTAGTAATCACCGGTTGCCAATGGCCATCTAGATCTTGGTAACTACAAACGGCTAGTTCTTGCAAATCTCGCGTAATATCTTCAATACTCTCCACAAAATCACGGCGGCGCAAAACTTGTGGCTCATTCAGTTGACTAATCAAATCCCAATGCTGCGCCAGCCGGTCAAGCTTAATTTGGAGAGATTGGTCTAGAATTTGAGCCTGTTGACAATGGGGACAGTTGGCCTGCGGCTGATGAACGAAACTACCAGTTAATAGCTGTTGATATTGCTGTTGGGCGCACTCTGTTTGCCACTGTCGCTGCATCAATAACATCCGATCGCGAATGGATTGTAATTGTTCGGGGTATAGTTTTTTTTCTTTGTGCAAGACCGACTCCGCCACGCCCACTTTACCAAAATCATGCAGTAATGCTGCATAACGAATTTCCTGTAGCTGCGGAGCGTTAAAAAAGATCGATCGCAAACGACCCTGACTAACAGCGTGCGCTTCTTCCGCTAACCGGACGGTCAAGTCGGCCACCCGCTCCGAATGTCCGGCTGTGGCCGGGTCACGGGCTTCAATCACCTGCACCGAGGCGCGAACAAAACCAGCAAATAAATCTTCGATACTGGCTTGCAGCTGGTGACGTTCGATCGAGATCGCCGCCTGCGAGGCCAAAGCCGCAATAATTTGCTGCTCCCCTGCCGAGTAAGTCTGAGTAATGGTCAACGCATTGATAGGCGTAATGATTTGGTCGGCTTGCTGCTTGCGATTAATCAGCTGCAAAACTCCGATCGTCTCACCCGCTTGGTTCTGCATTGGCAATACCAATACCGAAACAGTCCGGTAGTTAAAATCTTGATCGAAACGCCGATCGAGCTGATAAGCCTGATCAACACTCAGACCATAAGCATCTGGAATATTCAGGCTCTGGCTGGTACTGGCCACGTAGCCAGCCAAACTATCGAGGGTGAGTGGCATCCGCACTTCTTGAAAAGAAACTTGCGGTAAAGAAGACGTTTGCGCCACTTTGAAAATCAATTCAGCGGGGGTGGTTGATCGATCGACCAAATAAATACTACCCGCATCACTACAGGTAATTTCTCGACTGCTAGTCAAAATCAGATAGAGCAGTTCATCCAAGCCATGGCTGCCAGACAGCGCACAGCCAATCGCTAGTAACTGTTCAATAATTGCGGGCGAGTCCACCATCTTGAGACCAATACTAGGTACTGGAAGGAGTTTTATCGAGGGTGACTTTAATCGCTAACGCCACTAAACCAATGCTAATAATTGCAAATATCCCAGTGCCCAAGGCGGTGATGCCCGTCACTAAAGTCCGCACAGCTGTACCAATATTTATTGCCATAGCACTAGTACCATGTACCGGTTTAGCTGCAAAGGTGGTTGCAATTTTGCTAGTCATCCAATACATCATCCAAGTCATGATCGCCCCGACGAAGGCTCCCAGCAGACAATTGACGGCACTAGGCAGAGGAACATTGGTTTGGTTTTTCATGGCAAGAGATTAAGTTGTTTGGACTATTTTAGCCTGTCGGTTCCAAGTGCACCCCCTGCGCCGAGAAACGAGTGACAAACAACTCTAATTCTGGATCGGGCAAAACATCACGGACTTGACTCGCGATCGACTGAGCCTGTTCTAAATCCTGAGCCAAAGCAAAGACAGTTGGGCCAGAACCAGACATCAACACCCCTAAATTATCAGTCTTCCCAAAAGCAGCGCGTAAATCAGCCACTAACGAATATTCGGGCAACACCACTTTTTCCAGATCGTTGTAGAGCAGCTGACCAATCGAAGCTAAATCTTGCTGCATAATGGCTTGCACCATCTGGCCAGCATGTACCCGCCCAGACCGACTGCGGAGATCATCGCCCTGGGCATAAGTATGGGCAAACTGTTGCCGATAGGTCTGATAAGCCCAAGGAGTAGAGACACTAATATTACGGTATTTACCTAATACCACTGCTCCCTGACCAATAGCAGGCAAAGAATCGATCTTTTCACCGCGCCCCGTCGCAATTGCGGTGCCCCCACTAATACAAAAAGGAACATCAGAACCTAATTCAGCTCCCAGTGTTTGCAGTTCTGCCTGAGTTAAACCTAAATTCCAGAGCAAATTCACGCCCACCAATACCGCCGCCGCATTACCGGAACCACCGGCCAAACCCGCTGCCATCGGAATGCGTTTGTGCAAAGTAATCTCGACTCCACCATGCCGCTGCCCAGCTTGGGGAAAACGCCGACACAAAAGATCCGCTGCCCGGTAAGCCAAATTGGTATGGTCTTGGGGCACATCCAGCTGGCTACAGTGCAGGATAATTTTATCGACCGCCAGCGATCGGACTTCCACCAGATCGGCTAATTCCACACTTTGCATAATCATGGCCAGCTCATGGAATTGATCAGAGCGTAAGCCGATAATTTCTAGGTGCAAGTTGATTTTGGCTGGTGCCAGGAGCTTGTAGACAGTCATGCAATTCGGGGTAGCAAATTACTTAATTCTACCCACTGATTGACGCTCAAATCCTCGGCTCGATCGGACGGATCGGCACCTAAGCCCACTAGAATCTCGCCTAACAGGTCTCGATCGATCACCGATTGCAAATTATTACGGAGCATTTTGCGCTTGCTACTAAAACCCAACCTCACCAAAGTATCTAACCAAGCTGGCTCCCGCGCAGTAATCTGACTCGGACGAGGAATAATTTGAATCACCGCCGAATCCACTTTGGGCGGTGGCGAAAAGTCCCGCGCTAACACCGGGCAAACCAGCACGCAATCAGCCAAATATTGCACTCGGATCGTCAGGGCCCCAAAGGCTTTGTTCCCCGGCTGGGCGGTGAGCCTTTGCGCCACTTCTTTTTGCACTAAAATCGTGATGCTGGTAAACGGTCGCACGGCGGGCTGGGCAATATTCCCCAGCAGCTTTTCTAGGATCGGGCCAGTAATATTGTAAGGAATATTAGCAACTACCTTAGTTGGCTGCTGAAACTCTGGCCAAGCAGCTAATTGCTGGTCTAAGTCAGTAGAAAGAAAATCATTTTGGAGCAGCAAAAAGTTCTCATACTTGCCCATTTTTTTGACCAAATGGGCACAAAGATCTCGATCGATCTCTACAGCTACCACCGCCTGAGCCGCTTTAATCAATCTAGTCGTCAGCACTCCCATGCCCGGACCAATCTCTAACACCCGCTCTTGGTCACCGACAGCAGCCGCTGTCATAATCCGATCCAAGATTCGGTCATTACGCAGCCAATGTTGACCAAACTGTTTTTTTGTTCTCACAGATCAAATTTAGGAATTTTTGACACCGATGCCAATATATTGAAAACCAGCTTTGGTCAGCTCTACTGAGCACAAAAAATTACGACAATCGATCATGAAAGGCGTTCGCATTTTTTTCGCCAGCTGGGCGTAATCTAGTTGCTGGAACTCCGACCATTCGGTCATTAGGACTAGTGCATCGCTGCCAGCTACTAACAATTCAGGACTAGTCACCAGCTCCACACCCTGCAAACCGGCATGTTCTTCCACTTCGATCGGATCATAAGCGCGCACTTTAGCACCCAAATTGATCAATGTCCGAATAATATCTAGGGAAGCAGCATCCCGTAAATCACTGGTATCGGGCTTAAAGGTCAAACCTAATAAACCAATGGTTTTACCTTTGAGAATTTTCAAAGATTTTTGTAGCTTTTCAATTACCAAAGCTCGTTGTTGCTTGTTCACACTGACAGTCGCTTTTAATAAATGAGCGTCATAACCATAGTCTGCCCCGGTCTGGATTAAAGCAGATAGATCTTTCGGGAAACAAGAGCCACCCCAACCAATTCCCGCATTCAAGAATTTATTACCAATCCGGGAGTCTAAGCCGATTCCTTTAGAAACTTGGGTGACATCAGCACCAACTCGTTCACAGATATTAGCAATCTCATTAATAAAACTGATCTTGGTAGCCAAGAAAGCATTAGCTGCATATTTAATCATTTCGGCTGAACTCAGGTCGGTAGTCAACACCGGCACTGGTTTCTTTTCTTCAGCAAATTGCCGATCGATGATGGGGGCATAAAGCTTCAACATCAGATCGATCGCTGTTTGGTTGTCGCTACCCAACACAATCCGATCAGGGTTGAGAGTATCATAAATTGCCGAGCCTTCGCGCAAGAACTCCGGATTACTCACCACATCAAACTTAACCCCTGAACTTGGCTGGTTTTTTTGTTCAGCCACGCCGTCCATCACCAGCATTTTCACCCAATCACCAGATCCGATCGGCACCGTAGACTTATTCACGATCACTTTATAATCACCATTCAGGTGCTGACCAATACCTCTGGCTACAGCTTCCACATATTCAGTGTTGGTGGAACCATTGGGGAGAGACGGCGTACCCACCGCAATAAACACGATTTCGCCATGGTTCATCCCCATCGCTAAATTAGTAGTGAATTTCAGACGGCCAGCAGCGATTGCCGACTGCATAATTTCCGATAAGCCCGGCTCATAAATTGGCGATTTACCCGCTTGCATCATTTCAATTTTGGCTGGGTTGTTATCCACACACACCACATCATGACCAATATGAGCCAAGCAAGCCCCTGTCACTAAACCAACATAGCCAGTTCCGATCGTACAAACACGCATTATGCTTTTTTCCCTAATCTTTAAAATAAAATCTTTCTAAAATCTACTTAACCAGCGTGGGCATCGCTGCGATCCGCTGCTTAAACTCTGCAATTGTTTCAGTCAAGCCCACCGATAAAGGTACTGTTGGATGCCAATCCAAAAGAGCTGTAGCCTTAGTCGTATCGGGCTTCCGCTGTTTGGGGTCATCCTGAGGTAGGGGCTTGAAAATTATTTCTTGATTTGGATCAATTCTGTCTTTGATATTTTGAGCCAGCTGTAAGATCGTATATTCTTCTGGGTTGCCAATATTGATCGGGCCAGTATGGTCACCATTCATCAATTTCATTAGCCCATCTACTTGGTCAGAAACATAGCAGAAACTACGAGTTTGCGAACCATCACCATAGACAGTCAATGGATTTCCGCGTAAAGATTGAGAAATAAAATTGCTTACCACTCGACCATCATTTTCGAGCATCCGAGGTCCATAGGTGTTAAAAATGCGAGCCACCCGAATTTCTAGACTATGCTCCCGGTGGTAGTCAAAACTGAGGGTTTCAGCAATCCGTTTACCCTCGTCATAGCAAGATCTAATACCGATGGTGTTGACGTTACCCCAATATTCTTCCGGCTGCGGATGAACAGTCGGATCACCGTAGACCTCCGAAGTCGAAGCCAGCAAGAACCGGGCTTTAACCCGCTTAGCTAAGCCGAGCATATTAGACGTTCCTAAAAAGCTCACCTTCGTAGTTTTAATCGGATTGTATTGGTAGTGAACAGGTGAGGCCGGACAGGCTAAGTGGTAAATTTGATCCACTTCTAGTCGAATTGGCTCCGTAATATCATGACGGATCAATTCAAAATTGGGATGACCCATCCAGTGAGAGATATTCCTCTTGGTACCCGTATAAAAGTTATCCAGGCAAATGACTTCATTAGTCTGATCCTTCATTAAGCGATCGATCAAATGCGACCCAATAAAACCCGCTCCACCTGTCACTAAAATCTTCATAAAAGTATACGCAGCTTTTTGTTAATCAATCATACCAGTTGAAAACGACCTTTCTACCAGTTATTTGATCGAGGGCATTGCTAGTGGCAACGCCCTCTAAGCAATTAAGCCAACAAATATCTTATTTAGCCCAGAAAAAGTCTTGGTCAATTTGTTGAGTACGAATCAGATATTCCAACTGCTTAAGGCGAGTAAAACCTTTATCGGTAAAAGTGTCTTCCTTCATATCAATTTTTTGAAACACATCAAATAGTTGCTTGGCACCACGTTCAGCATTCCAATCACATTTAAAGCCAGGTAGTACAGTATTAATCTTCTCAAATGAAACCCGATAACTACGATTGTCAGCGCCACTATCACCAAAGCTCAATTTACAACCGGTGAAAACACTAGCAACAATTTCCGCATGCTTCGATCTGACGCTCGCGGACGTGACGGCGCTCGGCGGCGGCACGGACTACGGCACCGCCGGGATCGGCAACGTGCAAGTC
>JAYUSR010000189.1:0-11715 GCA_043755575.1 Synechococcales cyanobacterium | reverse complement strand
TCGTCATTATTTTGCCGCAACCGGGATAACACTGTGCTCAACATTTTCCAGCCAGACTCCCGCACAGCCAGGATTTCATGATGGGTTAGTTTAGTAATTCTTTCAGTACTTAAAGTCGTCGCCCAGCGATCGCTATTAGTTTGCAATAATCGCCCACCTAATTCTTGGGCAGAAGTAGCCGAGGCGCTCAGCAGCATCCAAGCAGTAGCTTGATTAACAGCTTCCATCCAGTTAGATAAATCGGTTTGTAATAGCTGGGAAATAAAACTGTGTAGTCCCTCATGGGGTTCGGGGGCTAGCAAAACTGGCAGGAGTCGATCGATCAATTTAGCAAGAAATTCTGGGTAAACCGCCAGCCGCCGCAAACAAGGCATGATCGCTTGACGCATGGCTGGTATTTCGTGGGCAACAAAGCTCAAAATTAGCTCTAGGCGTTCAGCCAACAATTCATCAGGGAGTTGGCCAAATAATTGCACCCCGATCGATCGAACACTATCCACCGGTGATTCAATCAGGGCATCAATTAAACCAACAGGCAGATCGATCACCGGGGTTTGACGATCCAGCAATATCCGTGCCCCAATAGTTTGCAGCGATCCGAGGGGATGACGTAATAAGTCCAGGATGACTTCTAGCCCGATCGATCGCAGTTGAATTTGGAAGCAGTCAATCAGGGTTTGGGTCGCATTTTCGGCAATTTCGGCCTGTTCTACGGTGAGGACTAATAACCCAGCAATGATTATACCAATCAGAATTTGAGCGCGACCAGTCTCCATAATTGTCGTACTCAGAATTTGACGGATAAATAGTTGAGTATCGGCTTGCTGACTGAGTACTAAGCCCGCAATTAAGACCTCATTACGAAGGAATCGATCGATCTGAGTTCTCAGCCACTGATGGGCTTCATTTCTGGCCGGAAGGTACCAGCAATTCGCAATCGCTAAAATCAAGTCTGTTTGGGGATGATCTGGTTGATAGCGAGATTTGGCTAGTTCAAACCCAAGCTGGGCAGTCACTTCGTAGGGTTTAGCTAATAGTTGAATGAGAGTATCGATCGATAGCTCTTGGCAAAATTCTATACAACCCGCGATCGCTTTGACGGCAAATTCATGAACGGGCTGACAGGCACTTTCACACAACAATCGCATTAGAGCATCCGGCTGTTGCTCCCATAGTTGTGGAAACGCCTCTTCTCTTGGGGTCGGAATTGCATTACCAGGTTTAAAGCCAGATTTACACCGCCAAGCATCAGATCCAGACTTCAATTCATAGCGAGGACTATTAGTGTAAAGAATGTGATTAAAAGTTAAATAACTGGCGTAGGCATCCCAATTTGATCGGCTATTTTCATAGCGCTGCCAAGTCTGGCGGTCATAGCGATAATTCACAGATTCTTTCACTGCCCCAACATCTCGATCGCTATATTGCAATAATATGGCTGTAGCTAAATCAACATATTTTGACCGCGCTAATTCACCCAGGGTTTTAAGCGATCGCCACACTCGACGACGTAGATAATCGCGAGTGGCACTACCATAAGCAATCCGCGAATCTACACTACTTATTTCTTGCTGAAATTCAGTAGTACGAACAGACTGATACTTTCCATTTTGCGGATTGCGTTGCCAATCTCTAATCTGTAATCCTCCATCACGGTCTGTCCGCTCTTCATTCAGATAGGTATAACTATAACCACCTTTACTATTATAAAATGCCTTCTCCTGATCAAAGCGATAAGTTAGAACACCTAATATTTCAGCGTCCTGTCGATATTCAGCTATTTTGAAAATATGTCGAATGTGCTTAAAGTAATTAGGAGCAAAGGGAACTTCCTTCAACAAGTCAACAATAGCCTGATGGCAAGTCTCTTGATTGACTTGATATAACAAGTCGAGGACGTGAAATTGCTGGGGAGTGGCCGTATTCAAATATTCTCTAATTAGCTTGACCAATACATCTGTTGATTGATGGCGTTCAATCGCTGTCCGCAGCGTGGATGGCAATTGAGCAATTAACTCCTGGCATAGTTCATTTTTTTTGATACCGCTAAGCTTAAAGATTGCTTCTAAACTAATCCGCCGAACATGTTCAGGATTACTGAAATCTCGATAAGTTTTTTCTAATAGAGGTATTACACTTTCATCGCCACAATTTCCTAGTGCCCAAGCAATACTATAGTTCCGCAGTGGGTTCTTTCCCCACAGCTGAATTAATAATGGTGCCGCCATAGATAACTGCAATTCTCCGGCGCGCCAAATCACTCGATCGATCGGCCACTGCTTAGGGGCATGAGCTTGATCGGGGTTACTAACGGCAGCCGTTAACCTATCAAGGATTGATAGGTCGCGCCCAGCAGCATCCACGGTAAACAATGAATTTATCACTTGCTTTTCGACCACTGGAACCGCTGCTCCTGCCTCCCGATAGCCCTTGGCCACCTTAGAAGCTACTAATTTATCAAATACCTGTTGAGCTGCTCCTAAATCCAGCGCCGACGGCGTTTGCGAACCTTCCTTGAGTGCCCCACCCCGCCGACCGTAACGATAATTCACCACATAACGGTCGGTTGCCACTGCACACAGATCAACCTCGTAAACTTTATCCGAGCTACCCGCTTGGTAAACCAAGGTTCGGCGTTGAATTAGTTGCATAAGCAGCATCCGATCAAATACTTTAAGTATTATTGTACTATAAAGCTGAAAAGATCGATCGCAAGTACCAGAAATAAATTGGGAACACTAACGAGGAATCGATATCTTCATCCCTAGAGCAAAAAACATGCTAGTACTTATTATTGGGCTATTGACAGCAATCATTTTGCTAGTTGTGACAAAATCTATAGACAGAATCAATAGCATTGTTAAAATCGTGAATGAAATAAAAGGAGATGCC
Organism: Synechococcales cyanobacterium; assembly: GCA_043755575.1. Lineage (GTDB taxonomy): Bacteria > Cyanobacteriota > Cyanobacteriia > Cyanobacteriales > Chamaesiphonaceae > JAAFHZ01. The sequence goes on along the minus strand of JAYUSR010000189.1, from coordinate 8,823 downwards.
TAAACCTTAAATTTTCTCCATAGCCTTCAATAACAGCTAATCATTACTGCCCTGGTACTCAACGATGTCCGAAACCAAAACCTATCTAGAACTATCTCAAGACGCTGGCCCCGCCCACAAGTTCTACGAAGTGACGATCAATGGTAATGATGTCACCATTCGGTTCGGGCGGATTGGCGATAGCGGACAGAGTAAAACCACAGCTTACCCCACCCCCGAAAAAGCCCTGGCCGAAGCCACCAAGAAACTCAACGAAAAACGCAAAAAGGGCTATGAAGATGCTGTTGTGGGCATCCGACAAAAGCGATCGATCACCCGCCGCGAAATTGTCAGTAATCAATCCACCGCCAATAGTGCTCCAGTATTATGGAAATTCGCTTCTGGCGCATCAGCTTTCGGGATTTTCATCGACGACCAGCGCTGTTTAGTCGGCAACCAAAATGGCCAAATTTTCAACCTCACCCCCGATGGTCAAGTCACCCAGCAATTCAAACTACCAGATGGTGTGAAATGTATCGTGGCCGATGACGACTGGTTGTATGCTGGTTGCGACAACGGCAAAGTTTACGATCTGAACGGCAAAGTGCCACGGGTTGCTTACGAAATCGCCGCTGATGTGGATATTTTTTGGCTGGATATTGCCGATGGGATTTTGGGAGTATCGGATGCGGCGGGTAATATCACCACGATTAACCACGAAGAAGAATCCCAATGGAGCCGCAAAAGCAAAGGCAACTCTGGCTGGATGGTACGCTGCGATGAAATTGGCGTTTACCACGGCCACAGCAGCGGGGTAACGATGTATGACTGGGAAGACGGCCGAGTCATTTGGGAACAGCCGACCGGCGGCTCAGTGCTATTTGGTTGGCAAGAAGAAACTACCGTTTATGCTGGCACTGCCAATCATCAAGTTTATGCCTTCACTAAAGCCGGAGCCGTTGGCCAGGTTTATCCATGCGATGGAGCCGTGTACTCTTGTGCGACAGCAGCAGATGGAAAATATGTGTTTGCAGGAGATAACTATTCATCGATCTATTGCTTCAATGAGCAGGGCGACAGGTTGTGGAAATTAGCGACGGGTTGTGGTTCGGCTTTCTCGATGCAGTTCCACAATGAGCGACTATACATAGTTACCACTACTGGCTCATTAGCCTGTATCGATGTCAGTGAAATGGCAATCGCAGCGGCTCAGGCGGGGACAATTCCGCAGGTGGTTAATGTTAAGTCACCCAAATTGGATGCCATCTTACCTTCTACCACTCTGGAAACTACAACCAACCTCAGTAACGGGGTAGTTCTTCAATGTATCAAAGAAGGCAGTCAGCTGCGCGTGCGAATCGTCTCGGAAGGCTACAATCCTAAGTGGAATGTCCAATTCCCGAATGAGTTGCGGCAAGCAGGGGCAAAATATTTAGTAGATGAAGTCCGGGAATCAGCTCGGGGTGGATTTTATCGAGCCTATGGCGACATCAAGTCGATCGATTAATTTAGAAGCTACTTCCTTAAGAAGTCTAGCTGCTGGTCAGGTCTACACAGACAAAGAATAGTGATAAAAATCCTCATCTTTAACGTACCCCAATGATTCATAGAGAGACTGGGCAGTAATATTAGAAATCTGTGTTGATAAAACTATGCGGACTGCACCTGTTTCACGGGCAAAATTCGCTGCGGCACCAATCAAAGACTTAGCAACACCTTGTTGACGATGACTTTCCGCCACAAATAAATCATTTAAAATCCAAATGGGCTTCATCGAAACCGAGGAAAAACTGGGATAAAGCTGCATAAAGCCGATCGATTGCATTCCATCAATCGCCAAAAATATTTTAGAATCACCTTTTTGCAAGCGATCGCGAATAAACAATCGGGAACTATCCAAATCAGTAGGCTGTTGGTAGAACATGCGATATCGATCGAACAACTTGGCCGCTTCTTCAAGATTCTCAGAATGAGCTAGAACAACTTTCATCTTCATATCTCTCTGGTGGTATAACCAATGCTATTGTACAACAGCACTATTTAATAACGGCGTATCTCGTCCTGCCAACAACTCATCATAATCACGAACTTCAATTAAATTATTGCGATCGTCCACCATCACTACTTGGGGGCGATGATCGGCCATTTCAGCAGTATCAAACTGAGCATAGGTCATAATAATCAGTCGATCGCCTTTTTCGCCCAACCGCGCCGCCGCTCCATTGAGTTCGATCGATCCCTCACCAGCTGGCGCGGCAATCGCATAGGTCACAAAACGCTGACCATTATTCACATTCACCACCTGCACCTGCTCGTAGGGGATAATGTTGGCCGCCTGCAACAGCAGCTCATCAACACTAATGCTACCCATGTATTGCAAATTAGCATCAGTAACAGTGCAGCTATGAATTTTTCCAGACAACAATGTGCGGTACATAGGGTTAGAAATTAGAGAAAAATAACTCATATCCCCTTGCAAAAGGGGATTGAGGAGAATGCAAATTACTTGGCAGCAGCAATACACTTATCAACTAGTGCTTGCACTTCACTGGCATCTTTCCAACCCAAGATTTCGGTTACTTTCTTTTCGAGGTTCTTGTAGGTTTTAAAGAACTCAGTGATTTCATCGAGCCGATGTTGGGAAATATCATGAATCGATTTAACCTGGGCATAGCGCGGATCTTTATCCGGTACACACAAAATCTTCTCATCCCGATCGCCACCATCAATCATTTCCAACATGCCGATCGGACGAGCAGCAATTACACAACCAGGAAAAGTAGGCTGATCCATAATCACCATTGCATCTAAAGGATCGCCATCATCACCCAAAGTATTGGGAATGAAGCCATAATCGCAAGGGTACTGCACCGAAGAAAATAACACCCGATCGAGAGCGAAGGCATTCAAATCTTTGTCAAATTCGTACTTGTTCTTGCTGCCAGCAGCAATTTCGATGAGGACGTTAATAATCCCTGGTTTCGGTTGAGCCGGAATCCGCGCTAAATCCACAGTAAAATTCTCCAAATAACAACATCAGGGAAGTTAATCCCTTGAACATTTTACTTGGAGAACGACGCACTCACCGCAAGTGCTGGTTATTTCACGGTAGAAACCTCGGTGGCCACATTCCCTGGGGGACTGCTGGGCGAATAAGTAGCGATCGCCACAATAGGTAGGGTCAAGGTCAGGAGGGCAATAATCGTTCCCCAAACTTCTTCCCAAGCATGGGTACTAACAGGCAAAGATTTATTTGATGACGGCGCAGGGTCCATTTGGAAATTCTATAATTCAACATTGGTAGAAGGGGCTTTTTTGGGCTGATTATCTACCACTATTAATATAGTACCCATTGTTTTGGGATAAATTTGTGCTGGTCATTACAGATAACCGTATTCTAAGGCGAGTGGGATCGCCAACCCATTGCTGATCCCCATTTTGGACGGTTATTAATTTTTCCTTAAGGTATGGTTAATTGCTCACTATATTTACAGAATTCGCCGATATTTATGGCTGGATAGTCCGCAATAAATCGCCTAACAAATAAAGTGAGCCAGACATTACCATCAGATTAGGGCTAAGATAGGCTGCACTTAAGCCAGTTGGCCAATCGAAATGAGCATGAGCGTCAATTTCTGGGTGGATCGATCGAACAACTTTCACCAGCTCAGCCGGATCGGCAGTAAGTTCATCTGGTACGGGCACAAAATGTACGGTATCCCCGACCCGCAACAGCGCCTGCAAAATAGTTAAATGTTCTTTGGTAGCCAGCATCCCGATCACCCAGGTCACTGGCTTCTGCAAGGTATCAACATAGCAGCGGAGGGCGATTGCCGACTCCAGGTTATGGGCACCGTCAATTAGCAGGGGCTGGCCTTGCCAGGCCGTCCATTGCAACCTGCCTGGCCATTGAGTCTGCGCCATGCCTTGCTGAATAGCAGCCAGATCAATTCGCCAGCCTTGTTTTTGCAATATTTGGATGGTGGCGATCGCCAATGCGGAGTTATGAAGCTGAATATCGCCCAACAGCGGCAAAGAATATTCAATACCATCGGACATGGCTCTCCGCTCTGGTTCCGGCTGAAGTTCAGTGGCGGGTTCAATCTGAGTGAGCACACACTGCAAATCAACGGCTTTTTGTCTAATCACCATCACCGCCGCTGGCGGCAGTTGACCAATCACCACCGGGCAGCCTAGTTTGATAATCCCGGCTTTCTCAGCGGCAATTTCTGGAATAGTTTCACCGAGCTGCTGCCAATGCTCGCGACTAATGCTGGTAATGACACTCACCAGGGGCTGCTCGATCACGTTCGTGGCATCTAGTCGTCCGCCCAACCCCACTTCAATTACTGCAATATCGACCCGCTCCTGGGCAAAGTACAACCAAGCTGCCGCCGTAATTAACTCAAACTTGGTCAGGGCATTGTCGGTCGCCGTATTTTGAATCTGATGAATAATGGCAGTCAATCGATCGGTCTCGATCGGCTGACCATCAATGCAAATTCGCTCGTTCCAATCGACCAAATGGGGCGAAGTATAGCAGCCCACTTTATAACCCGCTGCAGTCAGCACACTGGCAAGGTAGGCGCAGGTGGAGCCTTTACCATTCGTGCCCGCCACATGCACCACCGGCACGGCGCAATGAGGACTGCCCAACGCAGCTAACACTTCTTTGATATTCTCTAATCCCAGCTTGACACCCGATCGATGCCAAGGCAGCAAAATGGCATCCAAATCCACCAATTTTTCCATAGCTTAATCCATGGTCAGCTCACCACAGACATCCAGTCTAGTGAACCGCCCCACATTAATAAAATTAGCCGCTAGTGTTTCAAAAACAGCCGGACTAATCCAGCCCATCTGTTGCAATAGATAGAGGGCAGTGGCGTATTTACTGCGAGCGCTGCCATCATTAGCCTTAATCGCCAAACCCATGCCTTCGCCCACTTTCCCCACGCACTGAATACCTTCCGCGCCCGATTTACTGACTAGTTCACCTTGAGTCAAGCGCATTAGCTCCGTATCAAAGCGCCCCTCGCCACCAATTAGTTCGGGATAATGCACCATTGATCGCATGATTCTTTCTAAATCTAAGCTTTGCCCAGCAGCTAACTGCGCGTACAAAATCGCCATATGATCCAGTTGCAGTAAATAAGTCGGTGCCCCGCAGTCATCACAGGCACCAATAAATTCTTCGGCGGGCATTTTCAACAGCTCCGCAAATTTTTGCTGGATCAGCCTTTGCAGCGGATGATGACGCTCTAAGTAATTACTCAGCGGCCAGTCGTGGGCTTTACAGGTTGCTAACATGCCAGCATGTTTACCGGAGCAGTTGTGCTCCAAAGGACTGGTTTTGCCAGCGGGAATTGGACATTGCAAATCGCTGGTTTCTATTTCAGCTCGCCACAAAATATGGAATGCTTGCCGCGCCTGATGAATTTCACCAGCATGGGAGCTACACATGATCGCCAGATCTCGATCACTTAACTGATAGCGCTCCATGACACCACTGGTGGTGGCGGCTTGGGCTTGAAAAGGCTTCAGTGCCGATCGAATAAAGGTGGGATAACCAGCATCACCAGCCACAGACAAAACCCGGCCACGATAATCGCAGACCACCGCTTGGGCATGTTGGACAGATTCGACAATGCCCTCCCGTAGCAGGTTGACGGTAATCTCAGGAGCGCGTTTTCCTCTGGCCATTCCATTTCTCTGTTGTAGTGCAGTCGATATTCTAGCAGAACTAACCAATCGAACTGATGAACCAAACTAGACTACCCGCACCAATAGCACCCAGCATCGACAAAAAAGTGAACTGGATGCGCAGGATCACTGGTTGCACTTCATGGACAGCCAGCAACCGGTCGCGGGCCAAGATTTCAGCGGTTTTTGTCCAAGTCTGGCCGTCGTACCAACCAGATTCTTCATAAACTACCGCATCCGATCGCAGCCTTCGATCGACATGCTGCCAGCCGGTATACAAGTAGGTAGCCGCCAGCGCCACAAATAGCAAAGCACCGCCCATACTAGCTAAAGCAAAGTGCAATGGCTCGCGACGTAAAGAAAAACTAACATCGGCAATGGGAGCAGTAATCACCAGACCAAATAACCAAATCCGCAGTAGCTTGTAACCATAAGCCGCAATCGTCAGCTTACCCCACTTAAAAAACCAAGACTCTTGCAATTCTTGATATTCGTTAATGGGCTGCTGTTCCTTCGGCACCGGACAGGGAGAAACGCTAGACATCACTTTAGGTAAAATCAGGCAAAGGAATAACTTCGCCATGACTCCAGAAAGCTTCTAAGTTATAAAACTCTCGATCGTCTGGCGACATGATGTGCACAATTACATCCCCATAATCGACCAACACCCAATTGCCCTTCGCCGCACCTTCGGTACTCATCGGCACGATGTTGAAATGCTCTCTAACTTTGTCTTGAATCGACTCGGCAATCGCCCGCAGCTGCGCACGGGAGTAGCCGGTGACGATCAAAAAATAGTCCGCCATAAAGGATACTTCGGAGACTTTCAGCAATAGCATATCGCCAGCCTTGCGATCGTCTGCCGCTTCGGCAGCCAACAGGGAGAGCTGTTCACTGGTATAGGTTAGAGTAGGATTAGCCATCAAGGTATTGTTCATAGATTATTATTGTAAAAATTTTTAGATAGTAGCGGGTTTGAGAGCAGTGGTCATTGCCCAATTGCGCGTCCGCACCGTGCGGGGATGAATTTGTTTACGCGCTGCCATCAAATGTTGCAAGCTATAGTCACAGGTGTGCCACACAGCTTTCACTAGATCTTCAGAACTAGTTTGGCGCAAGGTTTGCAAGGCTTCATCGTCGCCCCGGCCAGGTTCTAGGCTATCAGCTAAAAACACCACACAGCTCAAGGCTGACATCCCTGGCCGACCAAGGGTGTGGTCAGCGATCGCCTGCAAAATTTCGGGGTCGGTGACTTGGAATTCATCACGAGCCACAATTGCCCCCACATCGGCATGAAGCAGGTGCGGAGTAGCAATATCTACTGCATCTAATTCTAGTCCCTCGGTTTGCGCCATGGCCAACAACCGCTGGGGTTTAAAATATTTGGCTAGGTCGTGCATCAATCCAGCTAGAGCCGCTTTCTCCACATCCAGATGGTGGTGTTTGGCCAGATCGATCGACATGGCTTCGACACCCAAAATATGATTAACCCGATGTTCAGAAACATTTTCTTGGAGCCAAGTGATCACCCGTGCGCGCATAGATAACTTAGGACTTGCACTAAATAATTGAGTAGGAATCATTCTAACGCACTGTTTAACTATGTGTAGCGGATGAAGTAAGAGGAGTGATTTGGTTTAGAATTGCCGGTGTTGTAATTAGTCCAATAATGTAAAGTATGTCACTAATTAAAAAATGCCTGGCCGAATTCATAGGCACCTTCTGGTTAGTATTTGGTGGTTGCGGTAGTGCTGTCTTGGCCGCTGCCTACACAGAGGTCAATACCCAATCTGCCGCCGCTGGTGGAGCCGCTGCGACGGCGGCTGCGGCCAAAGCTTCATTGGGGATTGGCACCTTTGGGGTATCAGTTGCTTTCGGTTTGACTGTGCTAACTATGGCTTATGCCATTGGTCATATTTCTGGTTGTCACCTCAACCCAGCTGTTTCGTTTGGTTTGTGGGCTGGTAAGCGCTTTCCCTCTTCAGAATTACTCCCTTACATCATTGCGCAAGTAGCCGGTGCGACGATGGCTGGAGGATGGATTTATGCGATCGCCAGTGGAAAAACAGGTTATGCCCTCACCGGGACGGGTCCTTTAGCTACGAATGGTTTTGCAGAACATTCACCCCAAGCTTATTCGCTATTTGCCTGTTTTATGACCGAGACATTGCTTACTTTTATCTTTTTGTTTGTCATTTTAGGCGCTACCGACAAACGCGCTCCGCAAGGCTTTGCTCCGATTCCGATCGGCTTGGTTCTTACGCTGATTCACTTAATCAGTATTCCAATCACCAATACTTCCGTAAACCCTGCTCGCAGTACTGGGCCAGCCATCATTGTGGCAATCTTTGGCAAAGCTGAGCTATTGGGTCAAGTTTGGTTATTTTGGGTAGCGCCAATTCTGGGCGCAATTCTAGCTGGATTCCTGTATCACAGCATGTTTGAAGAAAAAAAATCTTTTAACAATTGATTTTTATCCATCACTAAAAAGTAGGTCTGCCGATATTATTTCAGTATCAGCAAGACCTACTTTTTTATCAGGTTGTTGCTTCCCTTCACTAGTTTTAAAGAATAGGATCTTCAGGAATATCAGCATTCCAAGGTGCCATAAAAAACAGCATAATCATGCCTGGCAAGGCAATTGCCAGTGTTGCTAGAAAGAAACTTCCCCAGCCAGCTAATCCAGCTGCCCCAGGAGCAGCTCCCAATCTGGTAGCCAATTCCCCCGCCAATGGACCGGCAATTAGATCTCGACCTACAGCCATCAGACTGGACAACAGTGCAAACTGAGTAGCAGAGAACTCTGGGTTACATAAACTCATCAGATATCCCACAAAGCCAGCAACAGCCAAACCACTGCAAAAGTTTTCGATATTAATAGCCAATACCATCGCGGTGAGATTATTACCAGATAACGCTAAAAAGTAATAGGCCAAATTACTAGCCGCTTGTAAACCACCAAAAATCCAGAGAGAACGGTTAATACCTAATTTACTTAAGAAAGAACCACCTGCCAACGTGCCCACGATAGTAGCAATTAAGCCCATACCTTGACGGATATTACCAATATCCGTATCACTAAATCCTAAACCTCTAGCCCCGAGAAAAGGAACAGCCATTTTAGCGACCATCGCATCGCCA
>JAYUSR010000188.1:0-11728 GCA_043755575.1 Synechococcales cyanobacterium | reverse complement strand
CAGTTTTAGCGACTTCCTCGATCGCCTTAGGATCTATCAGGTTTTCCGTAAATACAGTTGTGACCTTAGTTTGCTTCATCCGATCGACTACTTTTTTGATCCGCTCGGGAGTAGATTTAGCGGCAGTACTAGCACCATATACTGAGCCTTCTACCGGAATATTGTAAGGCACGGCATAGTAAGCCAAAGCATTGTGACTAGTCACCAATTGCCGAGATTTGCCACTGATCGTCGAAATCTGAGTTTTTAGCCAGTCATGCAGACTGGTGAGGTTTTTATCAAAAGCTTGGAATTTTTTATTATATGTAGCCGCGTTTTTAGGAGCAGCTTTTTCTAAATTAATCTTAATTATTTCGGCCATTTTGATGCCGTAAAGAGCATTGTGCCAAACATGTGGATTGACTATTTTTTCTTTCTTGAGAGGGTTGGTTACTGCTTCTTCGGCTACAGCTATTTTTTTAGCTGAACTAGATCGAATGGCTTTGAGCAGGTTTTCTTCTAAGCCATGGCCGCTATAAAAAATAATTTGGGCATTGTCGATCGCCTGCTGATCGCTTGCTGTCGGCTGGTAGAGATGAGGATCTTTATCTGCGGGGATCAGGCACTTTAGATCGATCGAACTGGCCGCGATCGTTTTGGTCAAATCACAAATAATGCCAGTAGTGGCTACTACCTGAGGCTTATCACTGCTGGGTTTTGGACTAGGCTTCTTCTCTGGAGGGGTCTGGGTGCAGGCGGTGAGCACACCTAAACCGATGATGATCACAGTTTTTTGCCAAGTCATCCGCAACAATGAATTCATAATTATTGAAAAGTGATTAAAAAATCAATAATAGTAGATTTGTGAGTAAGAATACCTGGCACAGCAATTCTCATAATGACAGTCAGGCAAAAAATAGAAACATCACAAGATATCGAGAACAGTTTACGCCAAAAACTTTTCCCTTGGAGAATAGCAACACTGCGATGTAATTCGGGCAAAATAGGTGATAGAGCTTCTGGTACAGACATAAAAATTCATGATTTTTCTATCATGATCTTCTCATAATTAAATTCAGAGTATAACCCACATTATTTTCACTAGCTTTTACAATTAATTTTGCTGGCAATTCGTAAAGATGTGCTATCTAAGTTGTGAATAATACTAAAAATGTTTCCTTAAATTTTCATGCAACTGAAACCAAGTGCCTTTCAAATGGCGATCGTCTGGGTAGTGATTTCACTGTTGGCCACGGCCTGTGGTCCATCGGTCAATTGTGATGATCCCGGTACTCCTCAAGAAGAGTTTTGCAATTCTAGTAGCAGCAGTGGTGGCATTTACTATCGATCGAATGCCAGTAGCTTTATGCGCAGCTATCCGGGCAGCTCCGGCAGCCGGGCTGGTTTTGGAAAAACTGGTGGTGGTCGATCGGGGTTTGGCTAATGACCACAGCCAGAGCCGATATGTTTAATTCTCCCGAACGCGATCGCTTTTTTCAGTCGATCGACTTCCCTTGGTATAACTTGGCACGCAGCGATGATCCGAATGGGGTACCAGTACCCTATGCCCTCTATCACTGCCAACCGGTAGCGCCCCAAACTATTGCCAACCTGCGCCAAGCTTCCGCCGCCGTTGGTCAGGTATTGATGGAAACTTGGCAGCTGATTAGAGAACTAGACGCGGAAGATTTGGAATACTATGGTCTGCCACCGGAGACGATCGATCTTGTGAAGTTCGATATAGTGCCGCCTTGGTGTATGCGATTAGATTGGTGCTGGAATGAGGAGAAAGAAATATATCGAGTCATTGAAGTCAATTCCCAGACCCCCAGCTTTTGGTATGAAGCGACGGTGGGAAATAGCTTGGTGGCCAAGCATTTTGGAATGCAGTCCATTGATAGTGAACCTACTAGAATGCTGCGATTCAGTTTCCAAGAGCAATTACGCCGCGCGGCGGCTCAGATAAATAAGCCCCTCAGTCAATGTCGGATTGCTGGCACCGCTCCGAATAATCCGGAAGACTTAAACACCATGCGCTGGCTTAGTCAGTATGCGGACAGACCGATTCACACTTTTCCGCTAGAGAATATGCGGTTGAGAAATGGCTCCTGTGTATACGATGCTGACGATGACCAAGCCATTGATATTTTGGTGCTGTGGTACCCGATCGAATGGTTGATTTTGGATACAGATGCCGACGGAGAGGAGTTATGGCCAGAACTAGAGGAATTAATCCTCCAAAAAAAGATTGCCATTGTTAATTTTGGCTCGGCCTTTGCCTTGCAGTCGAAAGGGATCTTTGCGCTGATTCAAGATCTGGGGACAGCAGTATTTAGCGCAGCAGCCGCTGCTGCCATTATTGACTACTTCCCCAAAACGGCCTTAGAGCCAGAGGCGATCGGCAGTAGTTATTTTGCCAAGCCAATGTGGGGCAGACAGGGAGAAGGAGCCTATGCAATCATTGATGGGGTGCAGGCTTTTGCCGGGATGTCCCAAGACCCTTATTACACAGAACAACAGTATGTCTATCAGGAGTTACTAGAGTTTCCAACGGTGGAGTTGGCTGGCCAAGAAATGACGGAGTTGTGGGGAGTGTGGTTGTACAACGATGGAGCTGACGAACGACTGGTTGCTGATGCGGTGGGCAAAAGGCTGTCGCTGGGAAAAGTTACTGATGACGGAGCTTATTGGTGTCCGATCGCTTACTCGGCTATCTAAATCCTAATGCGGGCTTTTCGTCATTTTCTCCAACTGCTTCCTTATTATTCGGGCAACGCTTGGAAAATTGGATCTGCACTTTCGGCTTCGTTAGGTTGCTATCATATCCCTTATAACACTGCCGATTCTAGCAATGACTGTCAATCTACCCCCGCAATACACCGCCAAAGATACTGAAGCCAAGTGGCAGAGTCGGTGGGAAAGCCAAAATACCTACCAGGCTGACTCCCAAGCGGCTGGTCAGCCCTTCTGTGTAGTGATTCCGCCGCCCAATGTTACCGGCAGTTTGCACATGGGTCATGCTTTTGAGAGTGCTTTGATTGACGTGCTGGTGCGCTACCAACGGATGACTGGTCGTAATACTCTATGGTTACCGGGTACCGACCATGCCAGTATTGCAGTGCAGACCATCTTAGAAAAACAGCTTAAGGCTAAAGGCACTAATCGCGCTGCCATTGGCCGGGAAAAATTTTTAGAAAAAGCTTGGGAGTGGAAAGCCGAATCAGGCAGTACGATCGTTGGTCAACAACGCCGCTTAGGAGTTTCGGTAGACTGGAGCCGTGAGCGCTTTACCATGGATGAGGGGCTGTCCCGGGCAGTGTTGATGGCTTTTAATCAAATGTATCAAGATGGCTTAATCTATCGCGGTAAATATTTGGTGAATTGGTGTCCGGCTTCCCAATCAGCAGTTTCTGATCTGGAAGTAGACAATAAAGAAATTAATGGCAGTCTTTGGCATTTTCGCTATCCGCTCACTGATGGCTCGGGCTATTTAGAAGTAGCCACCACCCGCCCCGAAACCATGTTGGGGGATACGGGCGTGGCGGTAAATCCGCAAGATACGCGCTATCAGCACTTAATCGGTAAAACTTTGACGCTGCCGCTAGTTGGTCGCGAAATTCCCATTTTCGCTGATGAGTTAGTCGAAATGGATTTTGGCACCGGCTGTGTGAAAGTGACACCCGCCCACGATCTTAATGACTTTGCGATGGGCAAGCGCCACAACTTAGAATTCATTAATATTCTGCATAAAGATGGCAGTATCAACGAAAACGGCGGCGATTTTGTAGGTCAAGACCGCTTTGTCGCCCGCAAGAACGTGGTTGCGGCGCTTGAAGCTACTGGTAATCTGGTCAAAATAGAAGATTACAAGCACACTGTGCCCTACAGCGATCGAGGAAAAGTACCCATAGAACCGTTGCTTTCCACCCAGTGGTTTGTGAAAATTCGCCCTTTGGCCGATCGCTGTCTCGAATTTTATGACCAACATCATTCACCCCGCTTTGTTCCTGATCGCTGGGGCAAGGTCTATCGCGATTGGCTTGTGAAATTAGAGGATTGGTGTATTTCCCGGCAATTGTGGTGGGGGCACCAAATCCCGGCCTGGTATGCCATTAGCGAAACCAGCGGCGAGATTACCGATACTACGCCCTTTGTAGTGGCTGTCGATGAACAAAATGCTCTAACTCAGGCACAGGCTAAATTTGGCGAGAACGTTCAGATCCAGCAAGATCCTGATGTACTAGATACCTGGTTCTCCTCTGGCCTGTGGCCATTTTCAACGCTGGGCTGGCCAGAAAAAACCCCAGATTTTGATACCTATTATCCGACCGCCACGCTAGTTACTGGTTTTGATATCATTTTCTTTTGGGTGGCGCGGATGACGATGATGGCGGGTCATTTTACCGGCCAAATGCCCTTTAAAGATGTGTATATTCACGGCTTGGTGCTAGATGAGAAGGGCAAAAAAATGTCCAAGTCGGCTGGCAACGGCATCGACCCGCTGCTGATGATTGAAAAATATGGTACCGATGCCCTGCGTTATGCTCTTATTCGAGAGGTTTTAGGTGCTGGTCAAAATATCCGGTTTCAATATACCCGGAAAACTGATGAGTCAGAGATCGTAGAAGCCAGCCGCAACTTCACCAATAAGCTGTGGAACGCTGCTCGGTTCGTGATGATGAACTTGGACGATCAAACCCCGGTTCAATTGGGCAATCCCGATGTTGCTGATTTGGAATTAGTCGATCGCTGGTTCCTCTCCCGCTATCATCAGACCATTCAGCAGACCAGAAAGCATATTGATACTTATGGTTTTGGCGAAGCGGCCAAGGTTTTATATGAGTTTTTCTGGGGGGATTTCTGCGATTGGTACATCGAGCTAGTCAAGTCTCGGCTCCAAGAAGATGCCCCGGCGGCGACTAAGTTAGCTGTCCAGCAGACTTTGGCCTATGTACTTGATGGCGTATTGAAACTGCTACATCCTTTTGTGCCGCACATTACGGCTGAATTGTGGCAGGGTCTCATTCAGCAAGATTTAGATATTTCGCTGCAAGCCTATCCAGTGGCCGACCCCGCCCTGATTGATGTGAGTTTAGACCAAGAGTTTGAACTATTGACTGGCACCATTCGGGCTATTCGCAATCTGCGCGCCGAGGCTGATATTAAGCCCAGTCTGAAGGCTACAATCATCTTGCAAAGTGACAGTGCTGCCGAACGACAGTCCTTAGAAAGAGGCCGCAGTTATATTTGTGATGCCGCTAAGGTGAATGAATTGCAAATTGTTGACCAAGTTACAGCCGATCAGCAATCGATCGCCAGCGTCTATGCCACCGTCCAAGTGATTTTGCCCCTAACTGGCGTGGTAGATATTGAGGCTTTCACAGCCAAGCTACAAAAGAAACTAGCCAAAATCGAAAAAGAAGCAGAATCCATCACCAATAAACTGCAAAATCCCAACTTTGTCGATCGAGCTTTACCAGAAGTGGTAAAAGAAGCCCGTGACAACCTCACTGAGTCACAAAAACAAGCAGAAATCTTAGCAGCTAAAATTGCTAGCCTCAGAAATATTTAGTTGTGTGAATTTTTACATACTTACTCATTCATTAAATACAAAATATCTAGTCAGAAAAAACAACTTGCGAATCTGGTAAAAGCTTGTGCTATTGTTGTCGATCATCTTTTTGATGAATTTAAACTTTCCACAAGAGAGGAATACCCGGCGTGAATTTGTATTGGGTTTATAATTTGCCTAATTGGCTATTTGCCACGCTGGTAATAGGTACTTTTGTTGGAATTGCTTTGATTGGGCAACGATTGACACAGCGCTGGGTAAAACGCATTGCTGGCAATGATGGTAAATACAACGATCTAGTCAGCACCACTTTGGCCACCGTTGGCGTATTTTTCGGCATTACGCTGGGCTTGATTTCGGTAGGCACCTGGCAAAATTTCGCCGATATTGATGCCAATATTAACCAAGAAGCGGCTACAGTAGCCGCTTTGTATAGCGCAGTTAGTAATTATCCAGAACCAGCCAATACCGCCTTACGCAACAGTCTCAAAGACTACACGAAAAACCTCATTGATGCAGATTGGCCACAACAGCGCCAAGGAATAGTGCCACAGGGTGGTGCCACTAAAATTGCTGATTTTCAAAATACTCTTTTACGAGTCAATCCAGTTCTAGCTGGTCATATTGCGCTCCACTCCGAAACCATTTCTGAATTTAACGATCTGCTAAGACAAAGACGTTTACGCCTGCAAAGCGTGACGACTGGTTTACCAGACACTCTGTGGGTGGTGGTGATTTTTGGGGCATTGTTGAATATTTTTATCCCGTGGTTTTTGGTGTATGATCGGCAATTCATTCAAGATTTAATGATCACTCTGATGGCTACTACCATTGGGTTATTAATATTTTTGATGGCTGCTATGGATAATCCCTTTCGCGGCGAATTCAGCGTTAGTGCCGCCGCTTTTGAACTGGTCTACCAAATGATGGGATAGTATTTCGCTGTGTAATACCATATAGAACACCAGCTATTCAGCCGATCATTTGCCATGACCTGTGTGAGATGAGTTTTCCGTAGAATATAATGTGTCACCAATCAATTTGCGGCTAAGTCCATGAGCTATCCAGAAAATGATACGGTACCATCGGTGCCGCCTCACCTGAAAATCTTTCAGGCCAGCAATGGCAGTAGAGTTAGATTTAGCTTAATTAGCGGTGAAATTTTGCATCATCGCACCATCAACCGCAAAAAAAGACGTGGTAAAGGCTGGGTGGAAAAAATCGAACATCAGATTTCGCTATTTTTGTCTGATGGTCGCGAAGAATGTTTGCGGGTGAGTAATTTCAAGGGTGCGATCAAACCAGGACAATCTCTCACCTTAGTCATTGGCAGTAATCCGGAGCGGGATGAATGCGTCGCCATTTACAATCGATCGACCGCTCAAGTCTTCTACCGGAAAGAAGTATGGGGAAAACTCCTGAGCGTGGGATGCTTTCTACCAATTCTCTTTGTCTTGTTTGTTTTTCCTCTTCTATGGCTGACGATCGCTATGATTGCCTTCAAACTGGCTCTCAACGTCAAGCTAACCATATTTATGTCACCAATTTTGGCCGTAGGTCTGACGCTTTTTCTTTATCTTGTGGCTATTATTCCAGTTCGCCATCTATTTCGCCGCCGAATTAATGCCGTTTTGGCCATCGGCGAAAAAACTTAGAATTCATTGCCTAAAAATTCTCCAATCGAAAATCAGCTGGGGTGCAAGTTGCCACAAAACCGTCCTGAATTCTTTTCTGAGGCTATCTCAAGTCATCTACAAACCTTACGAGCATTAGATTTTCCTGAAATAATTAGCAACTATTAAAACTTTATTTAGATTTTGTTAAGAGTTTTGTAGTTTGTTTGACTTTGGCAATTGAGATATCAATCTACAATGCTGACAAGCCAAGCATCTGGCGACTTTGAATTATTGTTAACGAATCATAATTGTGTCGAAGCTTCCACCCTATAATTCAGCAATAGCGGTACCTTTTGTAGTCGGCTTGTTCTGACGAAGATGTGCAGTAGTCTTCATTCCCTAATACATCCGGGAAGTATGACAAAGGTTTTTGGCTCCGTTCTCCACAGCGAGATCTGTTTAAACGGGCACACCCAGTAATGGGTTCTATCTCGTTCCCTGTCTAGAGAGGAGACTCCCAATGACAATTAGTCCCCCAGAGCGGGAGGCAAAGGCTAGAGTTGTTGTCGATACAGACCCAGTATCTACTTCTTTCGAGAAGTGGTCTAAGCCAGGTCATTTCGATCGTTCTTTAGCTAAGGGTCCAAAAACCACCACCTGGATTTGGAATCTTCATGCCAACGCCCACGATTTTGACAGTCATACTAGCGATCTAGAAGACGTCTCTCGTAAAATATTTAGTGCGCATTTTGGCCACCTAGCTGTCATTTTTGTGTGGTTGAGCGGGATGTACTTTCATGGTGCCCGTTTTTCTAACTATGAAGCTTGGTTGACAAATCCTGCTGGCATTAAGCCCAGTGCTCAGGTTGTTTGGTCCGTCGTCGGACAAGACATTCTGAATGGTGATGTCGGCGGTGGTTTTCGCGGTATTCAAATTACCTCTGGTCTTTTCCAACTATGGAGAGCCTCTGGTTATACAAACTCGACTCAACTCTATGCCACCGCGATTGGCGGTCTGGTCATGGCTGGTTTGATGCTGTTTGCTGGTTGGTTCCACTACCACAAACGCGCTCCCAAACTAGAATGGTTCCAGAATGCTGAGTCGATGATGAACCATCACTTGGCTGGTCTCTTGGGTCTGGGCTGTCTGTCATGGGCAGGTCACCAAATCCACGTTTCTCTACCAATCAACAAATTGTTGGATTCTGGTGTGGCTCCTAAGGATATTCCTTTACCCCACGAATTCTTGGATCCTACCAAGATGGCCGAGCTGTATCCCAGCTTTGCTAAAGGTCTAACTCCCTTCTTCACTTTGAATTGGGGTGAATATGCTGACTTCTTAACCTTCAAAGGTGGCTTAAACCCTACCACTGGCGGTTTGTGGTTGTCAGATACTGCTCACCACCACTTAGCACTTGCTGTGCTGTTCATCGTGGCTGGCCACATGTACCGGACTAACTGGGGCATTGGACACAGCATGAAGGAAATCTTGGAGCGTCATAAAGGTCCCTTCACTGGCGAAGGCCACAAAGGTCTTTACGAAATTCTGACGACTTCTTGGCACGCACAACTGGCGATCAACTTAGCAATGCTAGGTTCCATCAGTATCATCGTGGCACAGCACATGTATGCGATGCCTCCCTATCCTTACTTGGCAACTGACTACGCTACCCAACTTTCGCTGTTTACCCACCACATGTGGATTGGCGGCTTTTGTATCGTTGGCGGCGCAGCTCATGCGGCCATCTTTATGGTGCGGGATTACGATCCAGCGATGAATCAAAACAATCTGCTCGATCGGATGCTTCGTCATCGTGACGCAATTATTTCCCATCTAAACTGGGTTTGTATGTTCCTAGGCTTCCATAGCTTTGGTCTATACATTCACAACGACACGATGCAGGCTTTAGGTCGTCCCCAAGACATGTTCTCGGATAAGGCGATTCAACTTCAGCCCGTGTTTGCACAGTGGATCCAAGGCTTGCACACTGCTGCCGCTGGTAACACTGCGCCTAATGCTCTCCAAACTGCCAGCTTGGCATTTGGTGGCGAAACCCTCGCTGTGAACGGCAAGGTCGCGATGATGCCCATTGCCCTTGGCACTGCGGACTTCATGGTTCACCACATCCATGCCTTCACCATTCACGTGACAGTCTTGATCCTTCTGAAAGGTGTGCTGTTTGCTCGTAGCTCGCGGTTAGTACCCGATAAAGCTAACTTGGGCTTCCGCTTCCCTTGCGATGGTCCCGGTCGGGGTGGTACTTGCCAGGTTTCTGGTTGGGATCACGTCTTCCTTGGTCTGTTCTGGATGTACAACTCTCTTTCCATTGTCATCTTCCACTTCAGTTGGAAAATGCAATCGGATGTATGGGGTTCAGTTGCCCCCGATGGCACTGTGACTCATATAACTGGTGGTAACTTTGCCACTGGTGCCACAACCATTAATGGTTGGCTCCGTGATTTCCTCTGGGCACAAGCTTCTCAGGTCATCAACTCCTACGGTTCGGCTCTGTCGGCCTACGGTTTGATCTTCTTAGGCGCTCACTTCATCTGGGCATTCAGCCTGATGTTCTTGTTCAGTGGTCGCGGTTACTGGCAAGAGCTGATTGAATCAATTGTTTGGGCACACAACAAACTGCGTGTGGCTCCAGCAATTCAACCACGGGCTTTGAGTATTATTCAAGGTCGGGCGGTTGGTGTAGCTCACTACCTTCTGGGTGGGATTGCTACGACTTGGGCATTCTTCTTAGCTAGATCGATGTCGCTCTAGATATCAAGACGATCGATCGGTGGTGTTTAGTAATACTTACCACTGGTCGATGCCTAATAGATTCATCACAGGTAGCGTTAGCTATTTGTCAACGAGGAAAACTGATAAAAAACTATGGCAACTAAATTTCCAAAATTTAGCCAGGACCTAGCACAGGATCCGACCACCCGGCGGATCTGGTACGGAATCGCCACCGCTCATGACTTTGAAAGCCATGATGGTATGACCGAAGAAAATCTTTATCAAAAGATTTTTGCTACGCACTTTGGTCACCTTGGCATCATCTTCCTCTGGGCTTCTGGTAACCTGTTTCACGTAGCTTGGCAAGGCAACTTTGAGCAGTGGATTAAAGATCCTTTGAATGTACGTCCGATCGCTCACGCGATTTGGGATCCTCACTTTGGTCAACCCGCTGTTGATGCTTTCACCCAGGGTGGTGCTTCTAACCCAGTAAATATTGCCTACTCAGGTGTTTATCAGTGGTGGTACACCATCGGGATGCGGACTAACTCTGACCTGTATACAGGTGCGGTCTTCTTGATCGTGTTAGCTTCTGTATTCTTGTTTGCTGGTTGGTTACACCTGCAACCAAAATTCCGTCCCAGCTTGTCTTGGTTCAAGAATGCTGAATCCCGTTTGAACCACCACTTAGCTGGTTTGTTTGGTGTTAGCTCCTTGGCTTGGACTGGTCACTTGGTACACGTCGCTATCCCTGAATCCCGTGGTCAACACGTTGGTTGGGATAACTTCTTGTCCACTCTGCCTCACCCGGCTGGTTTGGCGCCTTTCTTTAGCGGCAACTGGGGCGTTTACGCCGAAAACCCGGACACTGCGCAACAGATGTTTGGTACCTCCCAGGGTGCTGGTACTGCTATCCTGACTTTCTTAGGTGGCTTCCATCCTCAGACTCAGTCCTTGTGGCTGACTGATATGGCACACCATCACCTAGCAATCGCGGTAATTTTTATCGTCGCTGGGCATATGTACCGTACCAACTTTGGTATTGGACACAGCATTAAGGAAATCCTCAATGCGCATAAACCCCCGGCTGGTGGGTTGGGTGAAGGCCATAAGGGTCTGTACGACACCGTTAACAACTCCCTGCACTTCCAATTAGGTTTGGCTTTGGCTTCTCTGGGTGTAGTTACCTCTTTGGTAGCTCAGCACATGTATTCCATGCCTCCTTACGCTTTCTTAGCGCAAGACTTTACTACCCAAGCGGCTCTTTACACCCATCACCAGTACATCGCTGGATTCTTGATGGTTGGTGCCTTCGCTCACGGCGCGATCTTCTTTGTGCGGGATTACGATCCTGACCAGAATCGCAACAACGTCTTGGCAAGGATGCTTGAGCACAAAGAAGCAATCATCTCTCACCTGAGTTGGGTTTCTCTGTTCCTCGGCTTCCACACTCTAGGTCTTTATGTTCATAACGACGTAGTCGTAGCTTTCGGAACTCCCGAAAAGCAAATCTTGATCGAGCCAGTATTTGCTCAGTTCGTTCAAGGTGCTCAAGGTAAAGTTCTTTACGGCTTTGACACTCTGCTATCTAATGCTGATAGCTTGGCTTCCACTAGCAGTGCAGTTTATTTGCCCGGTTGGTTGGATGCGATTAACTCTGGTACCAACTCGTTGTTCTTGACCATTGGTCCTGGCGACTTCTTGGTTCACCACGCGATCGCCTTGGGTCTACACACCACTACTTTGATTTTGGTCAAAGGTGCGTTGGATGCCCGTGGTTCTAAGCTGATGCCCGATAAAAAGGACTTTGGTTATGCTTTCCCTTGCGAC
>JAYUSR010000187.1:0-11899 GCA_043755575.1 Synechococcales cyanobacterium | reverse complement strand
CATGGGCGTGCGACACCGTGACTATCCCTGGATTGAAGGGGTACAGTTTCACCCCGAAAGCATTTTGACCACTGCTGGCAAACGTTTATTGGCGAATTTTCTGCAATCTTTGCCTCAACACCATCAAGCTATTAAGGCTCATGCCGCCAAAAATAGCTGATTTCAACATCAGTTTTTTGATACAGTGATAGCTGGTCTGCCCTTCTTCTGAGCTTTTATTGCATGTCTCATTCGATCGTTACTAATATTTGTGAAGGTGTGGCCGACTGCGTCAGCGCCTGTCCAGTAGCTTGCATTCATGAAGGTCCTGGCAAAAACACGATTGGAACTGATTGGTACTGGATTGATTTTTCTACCTGTATCGATTGTGGTATTTGCCTGCAAGTCTGCCCAGTAGCCGGAGCAATTTTGCCAGAAGAGCGCCCCGACTTGCAGCTACAAATTAGCTAATGTGTTTTTAGACCGATCCATACATCGTAGACATAATCGAGTTCTGATCGCGAGAAAATCTCTCATCCATCAGGAGAAAGCTATCTGCTTTTCTCTTGATGGACGGTGGCTAGTGCCGATTTTCTCTAAATTTAAAGTCGTAATTATTACTATTGCGTCGCAATAAGTAACATCATCTTGGTAAGCACAATAGCTAAAAGATGTAACTATTTGTAGTATTTGAGACGCTATCGATATTAGTTTTTAGTAGCAATGTCTATATTTAGGATACTATTGATACTATTTATTAATAGTAGAACAGTTTATGCCAACACAAGAGCAAGAAATGCTTGTCTCGGAACTCTTAGGACCTTTGAGTATGCACTTTCGACGCGGTGAGGCTGCCTATCAAAATCTCTATTCGGATGGTAGGCAGTTTCTGTTTGCTAAAATTCTGCGAGACAATAACCGACAAATCCGAAACTTAATTCTTGCTAAAGGTTATCTATTACCTTTAACTCAGCAGCAAAATGCGATCGATCTAGTAGCACACTTAGATATCTGGCTGGAGCTGTGGCAACAACTGGCCGCCACCAAAACTTATAAACCTGAAGACCAATTTAGTTTTGAAAGCTGCAAATATCCGCAAGCAGCTGCTACCGCTCTCAAAGAGTTTTGTTTTGCTCTGGGTCAGCAATAAAATCAAGTAAATTAACCAATAAAATTAAGTAAGCTAATCTAATGAACAGTAAATCTATCAATTCCGTCCTGTTTCTGGGCAAGAAAGATGATGAATATTGCAATAGAGCATTGAAATTTGTTGAAGACAATTTCGATAATGTTACATCCTACTTTTCGGCCTGGGGAGAACCGATGCCGGAAGAAATCAGAAACTGGCAAGGAGACTATCTGCTCTCGTACTTGTGTCGATGGGTGGTGCCTTTATCTGTCATTCAAGCCGCAGAACTCGGAGCAATCAATTTTCACCCAGCATCACCAGACTATCCAGGAATTGGTTGTAATAATTATGCCCTTTATGAAAATGCATCGGAGTATGGGGCGACTTGCCATCATATGGCTAGCAAAGTAGACACGGGTAAAATTATTGCAGTCAAAAGGTTTGCTGTCTTCTCCACTGATGATGTTAGCTCTTTGCTGCAAAGAACCTATGAATTTCAACTGGTGCTGTTCTATGAAATAGTCGGAAAAATTCTTACCGGTGAAGTATTACCCGAAGCCAATGAGAACTGGACTAGACATCCGCGCAGCCGCAAAGAATTTAACCAGCTGGGCATTATCACACCAGATATGACTGATGAGGAAGTTGCCCGGCGTGTTAGAGCGGTAAGTTATGGTGTTTTTCAGCCCGCAGTTGAAGTTGGTGGATATCGCTTTGAGTTAAAAGTTGGTAATCAGATACCTGAAAAAGCTAACGTTAGAATGATCAGGGATCTGGCTCCTGTTTTTCAACTTTGAAATCAACAGCACGGCCTTTGAATTTGAGTTCTCGAATATTATCTGAAACTCAACATAATTAATTTTTTGGATTTTTATAGATCTAAAAAAAGGCAAAATCAGGTGATTTGAAAATGACAAATTCATCACCTGATTTTTATTTTAGTAGTGACTTTTGTAAAACCTGACCAGAGACGGCAATATGTATTTGCCAGTCAGCAGCAGTTTGGGGAAAATCTGTTCGGAAATGTCCACCCCGACTTTCTGTTCGGAACAGAGCACTAGTTAAAATTAAGTGGCCAATGTCCAGCAAATTGCTAGTTTCTGCCCAAGTCCGCAAATCATCCTGGGTGACTGAGTTAGGCCATCTCATTACCTGATGGGGTTGAAAATTCTTAATTGCTTGTGAAATTGGTAGTTGAGCAAATTCTTGACGCCACTTTTCTACTTGGATCATGCCAGACTGCAACTCATCAGCCTGTCTGGCAATTCCAGCCACTTGCCACATCACCTTCGGTAACTCCTGCCGAATATGCTGGCAGACCTGCTGTTGTTGTGGCCAATCTTGCCAAATTTGGTCATCAGAGATTGCTGCTTGAAAGTCTGGTTGATCGAAAAATACCAACGGCTGAATCTGAATATGAGCAAACTCCGCTCCAAACACCAAACATTCCAACAGGGAATTACTTGCTAGCCGGTTGGCTCCATGCACACCAGTACAACTGACTTCACCAACCGCATAAACACCGGGAATGGAAGTTTGGTTATGGAGATTGGTAGTAATACCGCCCATCCAATAATGCGCTGCTGGTGATACTGGAATGGGGGTGGTAAAAACATCAATGCCCCAGCTCTGACAAACTTTGATGATATTGGGGAAACGATGTTGGATTTGAGCAGCAGGGATGGGTCTGAGATCTAACCAGACGTTGGCAGTAGCTGGATCGGCAGCCGTTTTTTGTAAGTGAGAAAAAATAGCACGACTGACGACATCGCGGGGCGCTAACTCGCCATCAGGATGATAATTAAAGCAAAAGCGATCGCCATTAGCGTCAATTAAATGAGCGCCTTCTCCCCGCACGGCCTCACTGATCAAAAATCGGGGCGCTCCTTTGACTTTCAAGGCGGTGGGATGAAACTGAAAGAATTCTAAGTCGGTCAATTGGCCACCGACTCGATCGATCATTGCCACCCCATCACCAGTACTCACCGCTGGGTTAGTAGTTTGAGCATAGACCTGACCACCGCCGCCAGTGGCCAGAATTACTGCCGCTGCTCGTAACCAACTAATTTGCTGTTGGTAAACCAAGCTAATTCCTTGGCAATAACCATCTTCGATCCACAAATCTAGGGCAAAAGCTGGACCCAACAACACAATATTGGAGCGTAATTGCACTTGAGCCAGTAGTGTTTTCATCACCGTCCGGCCAGTCGTATCGGCGGCATGTAGTACCCGTGGCCGGGAATGGGCGGCCTCTAAGGTCAATGCTAGTCTCTCGGAAGTCCGATCATTACCTGTGCCCGCCACACTATCAAAATCTACTCCCATCTGGACTAGCGACGCGACGCAGTGCGCCGCATTCTCTACCAGGAAACGCACCGCCGATTGATCGCATAGCCCATCACCAGCTTTCATCGTGTCTTGCATGTGTAGCTCTACCGAATCTTCGGGGCTAACTACCGCTGCAATACCGCCCTGTGCCCAGTTACTGGCTGATGGCGGTGATTCAGTGAGTTCGATTTGATCTTTGCTAATGACCGCCACGCGCAGGTGCGCTGGTAAACACAAAGCTGCATACAAACCAGCAGCACCTGCCCCTACTACGATCGCATCGTAGCCAGTGGACAAGTCATCGGACAAGGCAGAGTCAGTCAATTTGTAGCTAAAAAATATTAGTACCTCATTATACCGAGCTGATTGCTAACACCGCATTTTGGCCGCCAAATCCGAAACTCCAGCAGAGGATGTTTTGAAGATCTGTTGGGCGAGCAGTGCTAATAATATCTAATTCATCAAAGTCTGTTCCCCGACAGCCCACTGAGGGTGGCAAAACTTGGTGGCGCAGGGCTAAGCAAGCAAACGCCACCCCCATCGCCGCTGAAGCTCCCAAGGTGTGACCGATTGCTCCTTTACTACCCCCCATTGGCAGTGACTGCGGCCATATTTTTTGGACTAAATTGGCTTCATGCTGGTCGTTGAGCTGGGTAGCGGTTCCATGCACATGGATATAGTCAATATCAGTAGTTTGCAGCCGACTGGTTTGTAAGCACTTTTGGATGGCGGCTAGGGCGCTGCTGCCACGGGGTTCGATCACACAGGCATGGTAAGCATCGTTCGTGAGACCACTACCCCGAATTTGTCCATAGATTTTAGCTCCCCGACGTTCGGCGCTGCGCCGTTCTTCTAGGGTAAAGATCGCTCCCCCTTCGCCGAGGACTAAACCTTGCCGCTGTCGATCGAACGGATAACAGCCCGTCGTGGCCAAGACCCCTAACTGTTGAAAGCCAGTAATTGTTAAAGGGCTAATGGGGGCTTCCACCGCTCCCACCAGTGCTTGTGGGTATTGGCCACTAGCCACTAATTGATAGCCGCGTTCGATCGACCAAATCCCCGTAGAACAAGCGGCCATCGGTGCCAATATCGCGGACTGCGTCCCAATTTGTCGCGCCACCTTGATTGCTAACATGTGCGGCAAATATTCCAAGATCGGGAAGTTTGCACCGCTGTGGTTAAACTGCTCCCAGATCGGCTGATAAGCGCGACTAGAACCGAGCACCACCGCGCAGTTTGGCAGTGGGGTTTGCCAACCAGCATCGGCAAGAGCAGCAGTTACTAGCTGAGCCGTCAGAACATTGAGGACTTGAGGGGCGGTGGCGATCATGGCCAAGGGCACCGCTGGCAATTCTGGAAAAATGTGCTGCATCCTAATACCGGTCTCAGCACCTAATAGTTTGGACCAGCTATTTTCTAAGTCACCCAGAGCGGACTGGAGACCAATGCCGGTGATCACTACTTCGTTGTTGTTCATCCTGGAACTATCTAAAACAAAAGACGCTGATTTAGCGCCTTTGTTACTTATCTTATTTACGGGATTGACGGGACTCGAACCCGCGACCTCTGCCGTGACAGGGCAGCGCTCTAACCAACTGAGCTACAATCCCAATTTTTCAGACATTTACGATTATCACTTGAATTTCTACGGCTGTCAAGAATTTGGTAAAAATAAGGTTGTGATGTTCTCGGCTGGGAGAGTGGCCAGTATTTTAAGTACTAGCCACTTTGCTGAATATTTCTAATGTAAGAAGTGGCGTTTGCCAGTAAATACCATTACTACTCCCAGTTCATTTGCCGCTGCGATCGAATCTTGATCGCGCATACTGCCGCCCGGTTGGATAATGGCTGTAATGCCTGCGACTGCCGCTGTCCGCACCGAGTCATCGAAGGGAAAAAAGCCATCACTAGCTAAAATGGCATCTTGAGCCGCTGTTCCGGCTTGAGCTAAGGCAATTTGGGTAGAACCGACCCGATTCATCTGGCCAGCACCGATCCCGATGGTGGTGCAGTTTTTACTAACCACGATCGCATTGGACTTCACATGCTTAGATACTTTCCAGGCAAAAAGGAGTTCTTGGAGTTGGTCAGCGGTGGGCTGTTGGGTGGTTACAACTTGCCAGTCGGTGGTTAGCTCGATGGCATTATCGGCGGTTTGCAGTAAATAACCACCAGCGATCGCTTTGATTTGCATCGGACTCGGTGCCGTAAGGTCGGCCAGAGTCAGTACCCGCAGATTTTTCTTCGTAGCTAAAATTGCCCGGGCTTCGGGGGTACAATCTGGTGCCACAATACATTCCAAAAAAGTTTTGGAGAGGGAAGTAGCAGTGTCGGCATCGATCGATTGATTGAGAGCTACGATTCCCCCAAAAGCGGAGGTGGCATCAGCTAAATAGGCTTTTTCATAAGCGGCGAGCAAGGTATCACCTAAAGCTGTGCCACAGGGATTGTTATGCTTAATGATAGTGGCTGCTGGTCGATCGGGAAACTCGGTAATAATTTGCCGTGCCGCTTCTAAATCGACCAAATTGTTATAGCTTAATTCTTTGCCCTGTAATTGAACGGCGGCCGCCCAGCCGGTAGCTGTGGCTCCGGTTCGATACCAAGCTGCTGGTTGGTGCGGGTTTTCGCCGTAGCGCAAGACCTGTTGCTGTTGACCAGTGGGGGGCTGATAAATAGCTGGTAGATTTGATGACTCAGCGGATGGCTCTGCCTGAGACGCCAGATAAGCGGCGATTGCCTGGTCGTAGCTGGCGGTGTGACCAAAAGCTGCTAAGGCTTGGGCTTGGCGGAAAGAGCTGGTTGCTTGACCATTATTGCTGGTTAATTCTTGGAGATAGTGATGGTACTGATCGGGGTTGGTCAAAACAGTGAGATGGGCAAAGTTTTTGGCCGCTGCCCGAATCATGGCTGGACCACCAATATCGATTTGTTCGATCGCATCGGCCAGCGTGACATGGGGCTTGTTAATGGTTTCTGTGAAGGGATAAAGATTGACGACTACTAGATCGATCGCCCGGATTCCTTGGGTGTCTAAGTCGGCTAGGTCGGTAGCTAAATCTTTCCGCGCCAAAATGCCACCATGAATTTTCGGATGCAGAGTTTTAACCCGCCCACCCAGAATTTCGGGAGCACCAGTGTAGTCTGCCACCTTCATGACTGGAATACCGGCAGCTTTCAGGGCTTGGGCGGTGCCCCCGCTGCTCACAATATCAAATTTAAATAGGTCTACCAACTGTCTGGCAAATTCGACGAGACCAGTTTTATTAGAAACACTCAACAACGCCAAAGGTGCCATAAATTCTACAACGCTCCAAATTCATAAGTTAATATTATAGGCCGTGGGTAGGAGCAGCCTCTAAGTATTGGTTGCCAATGAGAAAATTGCCCCGATCGAACTTCACTACCCACTGATCGCTAGGGTGTCGATCGATCACCGTCCCTACTTCACCCAAACTAACTAATTGAGCTGGTCGCAACATCGGCATCGGATCAGCAGTTTTAACATAAGGCGGCAGCATAATAATTTTCACACTGGATCCGATCTCAAATTCTTTAGACATATTTTCGGTGGTAATTATATTGACCCCAAAAAGCTCATCTAAGGCTGCGGAGTAACCTTGACCTGAGGCGGAGCCGTTGGTGCTATTGCTGGTTTAGCATACTCTTGCTGGACAATCTTAGACGATTTCTGGATTAGCTCTACAGCTTGGTCATCACCACTGGGTCTGATAACCATAGCTGCCAACACATACTTTTGCTGTCCAGGTAACTCAATCAGTCCGACATCTGCCACTAAGCCAGCAATGTCACCAGTTTTGTGAGCGATTTTAGTTTTAGGCTCCAAACCCCAAGACAGCATCGGGTTACGGTTGGTTTTGGTTTTGCCTAACATCGCGAGCACCTGTCGCCGCGCAGTGGATGACAGGAAAGATCCCTGGTCGAGACGCTGCAACAGGTTGGCTAGCTCCCGAGGGCTGGAGACATTAGTCCCAGCGAAATCTGGCAAAAGACTTTCGATACTGGTATTGGCCAGCCCCCAACTCCGAAATTGGGCATTTAATTTATCTTGGCCACCTAGACGTTTAATTAACAAATTTGTAGCAGTATTGTCGTTGTCCACAATCATTTTAGTGGCACTATCTAACACCGTAAACTTGGAACCCACTGGTTGCATGGCCATCTCTCCATTGCCAGCAGCGAGCATCGATTTCTCAAAAATCAACTTCTCATTTAGCTGCAGCTGTTGGCGATCGAGCTGCTGAAATAAAGCAATCAAAATGGGAATTTTGATAGTACCTGCTGCTGGTATTGCACTGCTTCCCTGCACATCCACCACTTCTTTACTCGTCAAATTCAGTACTGATAAATGTAGCTTCAGCTGGGGATACTGAGCGGCTAGCTGTTGCAGCTTTTGTTTCAGCTGCGTATTTTCCTTTTTAAAAATAGCTGGACTTGTTACTGTTTTCGTTATGGGAGCAGATGTAGAATTCTTGGTGAGTAGTGGTCGGGGTAATGGTTGAATAATCGATAGAATCGTACCTGCAATTGTGCTAGCTCCCAATAATCCAATTAGCAGTCGCACCAGGTAAACATAGACAGGTATTGGCGTTGTGAACTGTTCAATCTTTTGATTACGCTGTGTTCTGATGCGCTGAGCGTGCTGACGTTGTCGGCGGCGCTGCAATTTAGGCCATAACGAACGATTGATTTTGGAAGCTGGGAGGCGGCGCACCATAAAGATCGTCTGACAAAGAACTGATCTTCTAGTCTATCATCAAAGAATCTACCAAGCTTTTTTCGTCCCATGACGGGCTTGCTCGTAACAGGCCAGTGCCTCTGGAATCCGGCCCAGCTGACTCAAAACTCGCCCTCTATTAAACCAAGCCTCTCTCTCTTCTGGATCTAGTTCGATCGCTTGCTCATAACAGAATAGGGCATCATCAAGCTTGTCTAGTTCTAGCAAGCAGTTACCTCGATTGTTCCATGCTTGGGGCAAATCTGCTTTGATTTTGAGCGCTTCTTCGTAGCTATTCATTGCCGCCTCAAAATCTTGGGACTGGAATAACAAATTGCCATAACGTAGCCAAGCTGGAAAAAAGCTGGGCCGAATGCTTAAAGCTTTTTTGAGGCTATCGATCGCCTCCGGATGACGATGCAATTTTTCTAATACTCCAGATTGCTGATACCAAACTTGGCTGTCCCCATTCTCCAAACTTAGACTGCGTTGGAAGCAAGCCAACGCTTGCGGATGACGATGCAGCTGGTCGAATAAAGAACCCAGGCTACCCCAAGCTGCGGCACTTTGAGGAGCTATTTTGGTGGCGCGACGATAACTATGCAAAGCTGCTGTTGTTTCTCCTTGCTGTATCTGCACTAGTCCTTTCTGAATCCAAGACTGATAGTGATCAGGAGTGTAGTTCAGCACCTGATCATATGCTGCTATGGCCTCTGGCCAGCGTGCTGTCTGTTGTAGAGAAATTCCCCGCAAATAGTGAGCCTGACTTTCTGCTGGTTTCAGAGCTAGACAATTATCAAAACATACTAAAGCATCGTCGTGTTGGTTTAATTGTGCCAAAGCGATACCCCTATTCACCCATACCAAATGATCATGGGGGTTGATTTCAGCACTCTGGACATAGCATTCCATTGCTTCTTGCCATTGGTTGAGCTGTTGCAGTGCCAACCCTCGATTATTCCAAGCACTTGCTTCCCGAGGTTTGATAGCTACGCAACGGGCATGAGCCGCTGCGGCCTCCGCATAGCGCTGGAGATGAAATAATGCTTTACCCCGATTATTCCAGCCTTGGTGAAATTCCGGGTGAATAGCTAACGCCCGATCGTAGCTATCAATTGCTTCGTGATAACGTTTTAGGCAACCTAAGACATTGCCATGGTTGTTCCAGGCACAGTAATCTTTGGGAGCTAAGGCTAACACCCGCTGATAGCTAGCCAAGGATAGCTCCAATTTATTTTGTCTGAATAAAACATTACCCTGCTGATACCAGGCCGGGTGATGCTTGGGATTGACTGCTAGACATTCTTTGAAACAATCGAGTGCTTCACTAAAACGCTCTTGCTGAAAGAAAATATTGCCCTGCTGGTGCCAAGCTAAGAAAAAATTGGACTGGCAGGACAAAGCCCGCTGATAACTAGCCAGGGCATCATCAGAACGATCTAATACTGCCAGAAGATCACCCCGGTGAAACCAGGCTTCCGCATTTAATGGATCGATGTCGATCGATTGACGGTAGGCAGCCGTAGCTTCCACTAAACGGCCTAATTCAAAACAGCTACAGCCCAAATACTGCCAGGTAATTGAAGCCTGACTACTCTGTTGTGATTTGGTCGCCAGGGAGAGACTAGCTACTGCGGCTGGAAAATGACCAAGGTGGTATTGAATGATGCCTAGCTGTTGGATGTAGTCACCTTCATTTTCTACCAAAGAGAGAGCCTGTTGCACCGCGACTAAGGCATCCATCCATCGATTGGCTTTTCCTAATAC
The DNA here is from genome assembly GCA_043755575.1 of Synechococcales cyanobacterium. Classification (GTDB taxonomy): domain Bacteria; phylum Cyanobacteriota; class Cyanobacteriia; order Cyanobacteriales; family Chamaesiphonaceae; genus JAAFHZ01. The sequence goes on along the minus strand of JAYUSR010000187.1, from coordinate 1,958 downwards.
TATACTATAGTGGTTCCAGATCGGGGCTTGCTTCCCATCGTAGCGTAGTGCTTGAACATAGGTTTCTACAGCTTCTGGCCACTGTTCCAATTTACTGAACATCTGAGCCTGATGGCACCAAGCAGTGAATAACTGCGCTGGTTGTTGGGCAATATTAGTGGCATTTTGATAGCAAGATAAAGCCTCTGGCCACCGGCTCATCTGCACGCAAGATTCACCATAGCTCAAGAAGAGATCGTAGTTGTCCGGTTGGAATTGAGCAGCTTTGCCATAGCATTTGCTAGCATTTAACCATTGATTTTGCTGAGATAGAGCCTGTCCTTGCTGGTACCAAGCATTACCAAAATCTGGCTGAATTTCCGTAGCTCGCTGGAAAGCAGTGACAGCATCTGCCCACCGACCACTCTGACTGAGCAAGCGTCCTAAGCCATACCAACTAGTTTGATCCTGCGGCTCGTAGACCAGTGCTTGCTGGTAACAATCTAAAGACTCTTCGATCTGATCGATCTGTGCTAAAGCACTGGCCAAGTTGCGCCAAGCCGGATGATAGTCGGGCTTTAATGTGGTTGCTCGCTGGTAGCTATTGATCGCTTCCACACTTTGACCCAGGTTGAGCAAAGTCAATCCCCGATCGTTCCAGCATTTAAAATCAGTCGGGACAATCGTCAGGGCCTGATTATAGCTAGTGAGTGCTAAGTCGAAGCGCTGTAATTGCAAGAGAGCATTAGCTTGTTCACACCAGGCTAGCTGAATTCCTGAGTCGATTTGGATTGCTTTTCGATAGCTTTGCAAAGCATCTTCCTGGCTACCTATTTTCCAAAGGGCATTACCTCGCTGGCACCAAACATCATAGCTCCTGGGTGCTAATGCTGCCGCTCGGTCATAGTCAGCAATTGCCTCAGAATAGCGTTCTTGCTGGCAAAGGGCTTGACCTCTTCCTTGATAAGCTGGCGCGAATTCACTATTTTGAGCTAATACTTTGTCATAGCTAGAAATAGCATGTTCATAGCGATCCAACTTTCGTAGAGAATTACCACATTCATACCAAGCTTGATAAAGCTGTGGATCGAGCTTTAATGAATGGTCGTAACTAGCTAAAGACTCATCGTAGTGACCCAGCGTTGCCAACTCACATCCTTGCTCGTACCAGAATTCAGCCTGGTCTGGCAACAGATTAATGGCTTTTTGATAGCCAGCTAGAGCCTCTTGGTGCTGGTCAAGTTTTGACAGTGCTAGACTGCGACCGTACCAAAACTCGGCATTGCTATCGTTTAGAGCTAAAGCCCGATCAAAACTATCTAAGGCTTTTTTCCAAGATTCCAAGCTCAACAACAGCTTGCCATAGGATTGCCAAAGATAAGGATCTCGCGTTTCATATTGCAATGCGCCCTCAAAACTAGCCAGAGCCTCCGTTGTTTGGCCAATTTTGATCAAAGCTTTTCCTCGACTACACCAAGCTTGATAGTAATCTGGCTGTTGTTTAAGTGCTTTGTCATAGCAATCGACTGCTTCTGAGTAATGACCTAAATGCACTAAGATGAAGCCAAGATTATTCCAGCCAGGCGGATAATCTGACTTAATATTTAGACATTGCTCATAACTAGAGCGAGCTTGCTCCAACCGATTCAGCTCAAACAGAGCCATCCCACGATTGTACCAGGCGCGATAGAACTGCGGTTGCAACTGAAGAGTCTGGTCATAGCGAATAATGGCCTCTTCGTAGTTACCGATCTGAAAGTAAGCTACTCCCAAGTTATTCCAAGCCGTGTGCAGATCTGGCTGCACCTGGATCGCTTGTTGATAGCTGTGGATGGCTTCATCATATTGCTCTAACTTTGAGAGAGCTTTACCTCGATCGTTCCAAGCTGCGGCATGGTGAGCATCTATGGCCAAGAATTGGTCATAAGCAGCTACGGCCTCTTCGTACTGCTTTAATTTGAATAAAGCCTTGCCCTGAT
>JAYUSR010000186.1:0-3780 GCA_043755575.1 Synechococcales cyanobacterium | reverse complement strand
ATTAAGTGCCATATTTTGGCCTTTAAACGGGCAAACCCGCTGTCCCTGACGCACTAAGAGGCGACAGATGGCGGCTGTCAACAGCGACTTACCGGCATGAGAAGTGGTGCCTACCACCATAATGGCTGGCATTACTAAACAATCGACCGCAGCCAGCGGTTCGTAAAATTAGTTAATCGATCGCGTTTACGTGGGCGGGGAAAATCATGATTTCCCCATTTCTCGATTAGTTGCAAGCCCAATGGAGTAAGCCGAAAACTATCGGTCAAACCCTGTCCATCTACTTCCCGGCGGAGGATACCCACCTGAATTAGCCACACCAGGTTGCTTTCTGCCACTAATTCTGTTAAGCGCCGCTGGGTATAGCCCAGTTCCACGCCACTACTCCCGGCCACCTTGAAAATGGACACCCCTCGGGCACGCATTTCCTGAAAAAGCTTAATATTAAATGGTAGACAACATAAAGCTGTTTCCGCTCGCTGATAAGTTGCTACCGAATAAGTGATCGATCGAATAGAAAAGTTCACAATTTTAAAAATAATTTGTTGTCAAAGATATCAAAACTTGCTGCCAGTATAACGAAATTTGAGTGAATGCCATCAAGTCGGATTTTTTCGTGAATCCAGTGGTGCGATTTGCCAATACCCACCAGCGCGCTCCGAAGTCTTTAAAACCATCACAGCAGCAGGCATAAATTCCGACTCTTGTACCATCGCCGTCCGGCCAGTAAGAGCTGCTACCATGGCAAGCAAAACATGCTTGTGTGCTATTATTAGTACAGAATCTTGGGACTGAGCAATAATATTACTGATGGCTGTTGTCGATCTAGTGAGTAGCTCCTCAATCGTTTCAGGGTAAGCGACAACAACTTGAGATAGATAGTCCAAATTAATAGGCAAACCTTGGTCAGCAAGTATTTCTATTGGTAAGGTTTCTGGTAAAGAGGGCGACCACTGCGGGTGCAACCATTCTCTAAGTCCATTTTCTACTTGAATTGGTAAGCCTAGGAACTGAGCAATAGGACAGGCTGTTTGGATTGTACGTAGACAAGGCGAGGTAAAAATTTGTTGGACATGAGAATTTCGCAGTTTAGATACCAGTTCTAAAGACTGTTGCCACCCAAATGCGGATAGAGGTGGGTCATAAGGGAAAGGAGCTGTATCAAACCATTCCGGTTGGATAAAGTCTAGTCGGTGAGCATGTCTTACTAACCAAACAGTAGGACTCATAGATTTATTACTACTACATAGATGGAGAACATTAACTTGAGAGCAAGTTTAAAGGCCAGTCTTTTCTCTAAGATCCGGAGTGTAATCTAAGTTGCAGACATTATCGCTTCAGGCCGATACCGTGGAAATACTTAAACTTACTTTACATAGGGCTAAATTTATATGTAAAGTATAGTAACAAACATTGAGAGAATGTTACACTCATTGAAGTAAACGCTCTCATTTTTCTAAGTGGCCAATAGTGAAAGTCTTGCAGGGAATAGATAGGAAGGTCACATTTCCTCTCATCTCTCCACTCAGAAAAGATTCTAGACCAACTGATTTGTGGCAATAAACCGTTTAAGCCCAGATGACCAGTCTGTATTAAACCTATATCCCTTCCCAAGCCATGAGAACAGCACTAGCTTCAACTGATACAGTTCGTACTTACCTCCGTGAGATTGGGAGAGTTCCTCTACTCACGCATGAACAAGAGATTTTGCTGGGCAAGCAAGTGCAGCAACTGGTTGCCATGGTCTCGATCAAAAACCAGTTGGTCGAAGAGCTTCAGCAAGAACCAACTTTAGAACAGTGGTCGGCGGCGGCTCAAATGGATCCGGCAAATTTACAGCGGGTAGTATCCGCTGGCGAACTGGCCAAACGCAAAATGGTAGAGGCTAATCTGCGATTGGTAGTTTCGGTAGCAAAGAAGTATATTAAGCGTAATATCGACCTGCTGGATTTGATTCAGGAGGGGACAATCGGTATGCAGCGCGGCGTAGAAAAATTCGACCCCAGCAAGGGCTACCGTTTTTCGACCTACGCCTACTGGTGGATTCGGCAAGCTATCACCCGCGCTATTGCCGAGAAAGCTCGCGCTATTCGTTTACCCATTCACATTACTGAAAAACTAAACAAAATTAAGAAGGCGCAGCGGTCTTTGGCTCAACAGCTGGGGCGAGCCGCTACTGTCCCTGAATTAGCAGTAGAACTGGAACTCACGCCCAAACAAGTACGCGAATATTTAGAGCGTGCTCGTCAGCCATTGTCTCTAGATCTACGGGTGGGTGACAATCAAGACACTGAGCTGGGAGATCTGTTGGAAGATCCAGGAGTCTCTCCAGAAGAATTTGTGATCCAATCTTCTTTGCAGATGGATTTGGAGAAAATGATGTCTGAACTATCTCCACAGCAGCAACAGGTCTTGACAATGCGTTTTGGTTTACACGACAGCCAGCCTTTAACTTTGGCCAAAATTGGTGAAATGTTGAATATCAGTCGCGAACGAGTGCGCCAAATTGAGCGGGAGGCGATCGCCAAGTTGCGGAAGCGCAAAGACGATATCCGAGAATACGTAGCTTAAACATTTTTAGCTGCAATGTATTGTGGCAGGAGGTTATAAACCCTCTGTCACGTTCGCTGTAGAACCCACGAATAGCCAAAATTCTCTGCCCACTCCTAGAATTTTAGGCCAGGATTGTTGTATCATCGGTTATGCAGCAACCATATTTGTGTAGGTAATTATGCAAATATTAGGCTTTTTATGCTCAATTTGAAACAAATTAGTGTGGAAAGACATCTAGATGTACATCCATATCTATTCCCAACTGCTTTAGGTGATTGACCAACGTTCCCACACGCTCCGTACAGTTAAATTGCCATTAGTTATAGCTTTTGCTTACACACTGATTGCTTTGATCTTGGCCTCGTCGGCACAAGCTGGGCAACTAAGAACCTGGCAGCTATCTGGCGATGGCAAGCGCCTATCCTTTAGAACTGATGGGAGAGTACAACCAAAAGCTTTATTGTTATTTGCACCCACCAGATTAGTGATTGACTTACCAGCTACTACCTTTCCCAGGCGTACCATTACGCAAAAACTATCTGGCTACTATAACACTCTGCGCGTGGGTCAGCTTGACAGCAACACGACTCGCTTGGTTTTAGAGGTTCGACAAGGATATACACTAAATCCTAAGCAGATCAGTTTTACGGGGTTGAACCCGATCGACTGGATCGTAGATATTCCTAATCCCACAGTCGGCAAAATCCCAAATCCCTAGTCCCATTGTTTAAACCTCGAAAAGATAGGAGCAAAACCTCGTGAAACTGAACTGGCTATTACCCGGTATTATTGGTTCCTTGTTGGCCGCATTGGTAGCATTGCCAGCTACTGCCTCAGAAATAGTTTCTTGGCGGTTTGATCAAACTAACAATCGACTAGATTTTGCTACCGATAGGCGGGTAAAGCCAGAAGCCCAATTACTAGCTGACCCAGGCAAGTTAGTAATCTCCTTGCCAGAGACCAAGCTAAACAAGTCCACACAGCGTCAGCCAATTGGCAAAGGTGTTCGGGAGTTGCGAGTTGGATATAACGATGAGACCCGTACCACCAATCTAGTGTTTGAGCTAGAGTCCGGCTATATATTTGACCCTCGACAGATCTTGATTAGGGCAAATAGTGCTAACCAGTGGTCAGTACAGTTACCCGAAGCACAGTTAGCTAAGGGGGGAGCTACACCAACGGGTAGTGTGTCTGTTTTCAATGAAACAGGCGCTTTAGTGGCGCCCG
>JAYUSR010000185.1:0-11972 GCA_043755575.1 Synechococcales cyanobacterium | reverse complement strand
TTGATTCTCTTTGATAGAGCCTTGCTTCACCAAGGAAGGCTGCCATGGCAATAAGGATACTATTTCAGTAGAAACAACTGCTGGTAACGGTACTGGCTGCGCCGCAATCGGTGACGGGGGCATACTGGGATTAGGACTAGCCGCATCGCTGACAATGGCAGGAGTTGGCTTCGGTGTCAGTACTGGCTCAGTTCCGGGCAAAAAGAAGATCTTCAGAATGATGAAAGGAACCAAAATAATAATGCCACCGGTCGCCGATAAGACCCAAGGATTAGTCCACAACTGACTCCGCTGTCGATACTTGGAAGCATAATTCTTGTACTTATTGCCAGATGGCGAAAAAGATTTGTTGTTCGATTGACCACCAGTGGACGGGGCAATATGATCGGCCGCAAATCCAGAAGCGCTACCAATGACATCTTCTACTGCCCGCAGTGCTTGGCTAACCTCCTTGGCTGATTGATAGCGGTTGTTAGGACGATAACTCATCATCCGCATCAGCACCTTGGCAAACCAAGGGCTAATGGTGGGTAGCAACTGTTGCCACTTCCAAGTCATAGTGGATTTATCGATCAGGCTTTCTGGTTTCCGGCCAGTCATCATAACGACTACGGTCACGGCCAAAGCATATAAGTCGCTATTAGCGTAGGCTTCACCGGTTTGTAACTGTTCATTGGGAGCGTAGCCCGCTTTCCCAACCGTAGTGCCCTGTTGGCCAATCTCCCCACCGGCGGCCTCCAGATTTTGCACCCCTGCTTTGACTACCCCAAAATCGATTAAAACGGGCAGCTGGTCGGACTCGCGCAGAATGATATTGTCAGGAGAAATGTCCCGATGAACGATGCCTTGATTATGAATATTCGTGAGAATAGGCAGCATCTGGTACAGAAAGGTAATAGCTTCTTCTTCGGTAAAAGTCTTGGATTCTCTGATCCTTTCACCTAGAATTTTGGCATAAGTTTTACCTTCGGCGTACTCTTGTACCAAGAATAGTCGTTTTGCTTCCTCAAAGTTGGCACGAAAACTAGGGATTTGGGGATGGCTAACGCGGTGCAGAGTTTTGGCTTCGCGCTGAAACAGTTCCCTGGCTTTTTTGAGGGAGTCACGTCCGCGTTCGTTGGGAGTGAATTCTTTCAGCACGCACAGCTCATCAAAACAAGCTGTATCCTGCGCCAAATAGGTGCGGCCAAATCCTCCTTGACCGAGAACTTTGGTAACACGGTAACGCTTTTGAAGCAGTGTTCCTAATGGAATTGCTGGTTGCATGGCTGGCTGATTGGCCTCAACGAAAGATAAAGATACAATTGACACTTTGATTTTAATTCAATCTACTATTCCAGATTAAATTTGGAGTAATTCAAGAGCTAAACTAGGTTCTAGCTCAAAAGTGTAAATTCATATGGTGAGATATAGTCACCAGTATAATACCCAGAGAACCTGACCTTATTGTTAATTTAGAATAAACAATCCCACAAATTGCTGACTGGACATGGATATTTTGTTAGTTGATGACGAAATTGAGCTTACCAACCCACTCAGTCGTGTGCTACGACAAGAAGGCTATGACGTTGATGTAGCCACTGATGGCTGGACTGGTCAGCAACTTGCTACCAATCAGTCTTACGACCTTTACATCCTCGATTGGGTGCTGCCGATCGTCACTGGTATCGAAATTTGCCAAGGGCTGAGGGGCACTGGCAACACCAAGCCAGTGTTATTTTTAACGGCGCAAGATACTTTAGACGATCGAGTGCTGGGATTAGATGCTGGGGCTGATGATTATTTGGTCAAGCCTTTTGAGCTGCGCGAACTCTTGGCTAGAATCCGAGCCTTACTGCGACGAGGACGCTCGGAAGAAGCGGACAGCTTGGCTGAAGTTGGTCACTTTGGATCTCCTAAATTGCAAGTGGGTCAATTGATGCTAGACCCTGACAGTCAGCTAGCTTATTGGGCTGATCAAACGATCGAGCTTTCCGAGAAAGAGGCTCAATTGCTCGCTTACCTGATGAAAAATGCTGGTAAGTTAGTCACTCACCAGCAGATTCACGAACATTTGTGGGGAAAAAATACTAGTATCCCGAACAGCAATGTGCTAGCAGCTTTGATGAGATTACTACGCCGCAAGCTGACTTTGCCGGGACAGTTAGAGCTAATTTATACCGTCTACGGTAAAGGCTACCAGTTAAATGATCCTAATGCTGTGAGATGATCTTAAGACCGAGGCTATTTATTAAGCCATTTTAACTAGGACTTTATCCCCTGCGATTTTCGCACTGTAGGTGGCAAGGGGTTTAGAGGCCGGACCGCTCTTGACTTTACCATCGGCTGCAAAATGGGCATCGTGACAAGGACATTCAAAATCCTTTGCTTTACCTTCCCATTTCACAATACAGCCTTGATGAGTACAAGTAGGGTTGACAGCAATCAGTTTGGCTTTGTTGACTGGATCGCGGATCACTATAACTTTTTTATCCACCCCGACACTACCAGCTTTATCCAGGTCAGCAACAGTGCCTACCGCTTTGAAGCCACCAGCGGCAGCGATGTCGTTAGCAGAGGCAGCATTGGCTTTCGATGACGGATCGGCAGCATCAATAGCAGCTTTTTCATCTCCAGTTTTGCCATCACTACTACAGGCCGATAGTACTAGGGGAAAGCAGCTAGCTGCCCAGCCTACGCCCAAATAAGTTAAAAAAGAACGACGTTTGATGTTCATATGCAAGTACCAAAATCTCTAACAGCTCCAATTTTAGCGTTCTGTTTAGCAGACGGTGTAAAGGGTTTATTTATCTGGTCAAGAATCTAGCTTTTGAGCACTCAAGATAAAAATGGGGTCTACCGCGACTAAACTCCGATTCATGCCTCTGGTTTCTAAGCGATTAATGGCCGCTTGGACTACTTCTACATGGCGGCCATGCAGCTTGGTGAAACTATCCAAGACAGCATACAGGTTTTCTAGATTGCTGGCGGTGACGACTACTCTGCCCTGAGCATCTAGTAGTGGCCACACTGCCTCCAGAATAGCGGCGATCGATCGACCTCCTTCGATACAAACCCGGTGGGGTCGTTCAGAAATATTGGCCAAGCATTCCGGGGCATTACCTTCAATGATTTTGACATTAGTCACCCCAAACAAATCACAATTATGACGAATTAAGCTGGCGACCTCTTCATCCCGTTCGATCGCAATAATTTGGCCTTGAGTACAGAGCAAACCGGTTTCCACCGGAATGGTGCCAGTCCCTGCTCCAATATCCCAAACGGTAGAATCTATTTCTAGCTTGAGCGCGGCAATCATCAGCAACCGCACCTCCCGTTGGGTCATCGGAATGCCGGGGAGTTGCTCAAATAAGTCATCGGGAATACCAGGGGTAATATATTTCCACAGTCGATCGGCCATCTAATTTTTTGCCCCGCACGGTTGGTTAGTAAAAGTCTATTAGTTATTCAATGGCTAGTTTATGTTAATTTGCTGATTAGTCTAACAGTGATTGTCGCCGTGCCTATTTTGCGTCAAATTCTTCGATATACAGGTTATGGCCTTATGTTCATGTGGTTGTGTTTTGTAACAGGCTGTTGGGGGCAGGATCAAATTCAGCCACCCAGCAATCATCCTCATCTATTACTAGGAAATCCCAGCAACGCGACCACCGCCATTAGCAATGCCGAAAATTATTTGATGTTGAAGCCGCAGTATGCGTTGTCTTACTCGCGCAGCAGAAAAATTCCGAACTGGGTATCTTGGCAATTACAAGCCAGCAATTTGGCAGCACCTGGTACCAGTCGTCGTCAAAATAATTTCCGCGTCGATCCCGACCTGCCTAGTGATTGGTCAGCTACCCGACCACAAGACTATACCGGTAGCGGGTTCGATCGAGGACATCTGGCTAACTCGGAAGATCGCAGTAGTAATCCGATCGACAATTCTGCTACTTTTTTGATGACGAACATGATGCCCCAAGCACCAGATAACAATCGCGGCGTGTGGGTGGAACTGGAAAACTATTGCCGCCAATTGGTGAGACAGGGTAAAGAGCTATATATTATTGCTGGACCCCAGGGTCAAGGCGGAGTGGGTGAGAAGGGTGCTAAGCGCGAGCTAGCGAGTGGCCAACCAATCCCAGCTAATACATGGAAGGTAGTGCTAGTAAAAGATCGGCTAGGAGCTGGTTTAAAGGGGATAAATAAGTATACCAGAGCGATCGCAGTGGTGATTCCGAATATCCAAGGCATCAAAGGCAATCCTTGGCGGGCTTATCGAAAAACAGTACGGGAGGTAGAAAAGCTGACTGGTTATAACTTTTTTAGTAGTGTTCCTCAGGATGTGCAGGATTCGATCGAGAACCGAGTGGATACTTTCTAACTCAATACATCTTTCAGGGCGGTACGAGCGGCTAGATGGTTGCGAGTGGAGAGCAAAATTTCCGCTTCTCGTTCTAGTCGATCGCCAGTATTTTGCATTTCTAGCAACGCTTGTTGTTCGGCGGCGACCCCATACAAGTTGCTAGCCACCCAGTAGGAAAGTTCAATCGGTGAACTGGGCAGATTTTCGGGGAGTTCGATCAATTGGTCAGTGAGTTTAGCCGATAGATTGACTACATCTTGCAAGAGTTCACCAACGTTGCTGGATAAGCTGGTCAGATCCTGCTGAGTGGGAGCATCTTCAATCCATTCGACTAAGCCAACGCGGTAGGGCTTTTCCCGGACATAATCTAAAACGCGAAAGCGCTGCTGACCGAGGGTCAAGACTTTAATCCGATCGTCAGGGAGACGTTGGAAGTGAATGATTTCAGCGCAACAACCCACCACTGCTGGCTCTTCGCGGACGGGATCCCACATCAAAATGCCGAACCGCTGATCGGCTTCCATGATGGTGTGCATCATAATACGATAGCGAAATTCAAAAATGTGCAACGGCAATGGCCGTCCTGGAAACAGCACCACTTCTGGCAGGGGAAACAAGGGGAGTTCGCGGACAGCGATCGAAGAGGGGGCCATAATTCGCAATTTGATGGAGGGAAAAGCGCACGCGCTATTTCTCTAATTTAGCGGATTTAACGAATTTTTGCGGTTTTCGGCATTGATCAAAACTCAATCAAGCTAGTGAAAATAGCTGTAAATCGCTTGAGCCAGGTTTTCGCCAACGCCGGGGACTTTTTGCAAGGCTTGGGTGTCGGCAGCGCGAATGTAATCGATCGAATGAAAATATGCCAAGAGTTGTTTTTGTTTCTGCGCCCCCAGTCCCGGAATATCATCTAAGTACGACCTGGTCATCCGCTTACTGCGCTGTTGGCGGTGGAAGCTGACGGCAAAGCGGTGGGCTTCGTCGCGGAGACGGCGCAGGAGCTGCACGCCGGGCTGTTCTGGCTCAGTGGGCAAGGCTTGAGTAGCTCCCGGTACAAAAATTTCTTCATGCTGTTTGGCCAAACTGACCACCCGCACATGCTCAATTAGCTCCATCTCGGTGAGCACCTTCACAATGGTAGAAAGCTGACCTTTGCCACCGTCAATCATCACCACATCCGGAAAGTCGGAGTTATCTAAGTCCACACCGCCCTGATATTTACGGAAGCGCCGGCCAATCACCTCGGCATGACTGGCGTAGTCATCAGAGCGGCCAACATGCACATCAGGATTTTTAATTTTGTAGTGACGATAGTATTGTTTAGCCGGTAAGCCTTCAATAAATACCACCTGGGAACCAACGGCATCGGAACCCTGAACATGGGAAATGTCATAGCCTTCGATCCGGTGCGGCAGATCCGGTAGATCTAAGATAGCGGCCAAATCTTGCATACTAGCTGCTTCGCGCTCACTATGCTGCGCCAGTCTGGCCAGCTCAAAAGCCGCGTTCCGCTCGACCATTTCAATTAATTCGGCTTTGCCCTGACGCTGCGGGGATTCGATCGATACTTTGCGGCCTTTCTTGTCACTGAGATAACTGGCCAATATTTCGACTTCTGGCAGCTCGTGCTGCACCAAGATTTCCAGCGGGATTTCTACTGGATCGGCTTGCTGATAGTGTTCTTCTAGCACCGATTGAATAATAGCCCCCAACTCCGCCGGGGATGCCCCGTCCGGGACATTGGCAATAAAACCGAGTCGCCCGACCAGTTTACCGGCGCGAATTTGAAAAAGCTGAATGCTGGCGGTTTGGTCATTAGCGGCTAAAGCTACCGCGTCACGACTGACCGTATCATCCGACAGTGAAACCTTTTGACCAGCGGTGAGGGAATACAAACCTTGGATCCGATCGCGCAGCGCCGCCGCCGTTTCAAAGTTTAAATCTTCGGCGGCTTGGTGCATTTGCTTAGTTAAAGCATCGATCAGCTCACCGCTGCGCCCCTGAAAAACCATCGTAATTTTCTCGATCGTCAGCCGATAGTCGGCGGGAGTCACCAATTTCTGGCACACGCCGGGGCAACGACCGATATCGTAATTTAGACAAGTCCGGTCTTTAAACAACGGCTGGGGACGCTGGCGCATCGGAAAAATTCGCCGTACTAGGTGCAAAGTTTCTCGCAGCAGGCGAGAGTCGGTATAGGGTCCATAGTATTTATCGCGGCCTTTGCCCAAGCGGCGATTGCGAGTAATAAAAATGCGCGGGTAGTCCTGAGACCAAGTGACTAAGACATAAGGATATTTTTTATCGTCTTTTAGGAGCACATTAAAGTGCGGCTGATTAAGCTTAATCAGGTTCGCTTCCAGCGCCAGCGCCTCAGCTTCGGTATCGGTGACAATAAATTCAATTTCGACGACCTGACGCACCATCAGCGCAATGCGGGGCGAGAGATCGGGGGAATCGCGAAAGTAGGAGCGCACTCTCGATCGCAGTTTTTTGGACTTGCCAATGTATAAGATATGGTCGCGCTCGTCCCGCATGAAATACACACCCGGATCTGGCGGAATCTCCCGCAATCTGGCTGCTAGTTTTTCGGGTTGGTTTAGGAGGGTCTGGCTACTCATCGACAGGGAAATATTTGCACCTCCCAATTTTAGTCAACTTTACGGTAATTGGGTTGTCTAGACATCAGTCACCTTAAAATCGTGGCAACAAATAATAGAATCAGCACCATGATAATCACATTCTCCCGAACCATTACACAACTGGGGCTTAGTCTGAAAAATCAGGAAGTTCGCTCGAGTTCTCCATAGGTGAATTTCCTTTTTTGTAGCAAAATACACTCTTTATTGATAACTATCTTCAATAAGTGTGATATTCTTGGTAAGTCAAGTGAGAGACTTTACTATTACCTCTTCCAGAAAGTATTCTGAAATTTGTGTGGGTGAAGGTTCTATAGCAATCCTAAATAATTTCTTTAACCAGTCTTGGCTAGATCTCTTACTCGGAAAGAAATAATCTCAGATTTATATCTGGGAACTAACTTAGGATTGCTGTAAACAGAGTCAGATACTATCAGTCTTTTTATTCTAAATCTCTAATAGTATCTGGCCATTAGATCTTATCTAATAACAATTCAAGCCTCTCCTCCTCAAAAAAAGAAGGTGAACTTTTTCTCGCGGACAAATGACAAGATTGCAAACGCAATTTTCCTGCAAACTTAAAGTAAATAAACATGAATTACGACCAAAAAATGCAATGGGAACCAGGGAAAGTTATTCAACTAAGCACCCATTTAAAACAGTCTAGCCCCTTTTATTTTGGATATGATATTCAAGAAAATTTTGTTGCTGAACTAGACAAATACGAGTTTGATAAGCTCTTTTTCTTTACTGAGCCACATCTGTTTGAGATATACGGCAAAGAGCTATACGAGAAAATTCGCGCTAAGTATCCCTGTGAGCTTGAATATGTGCCGGCCGGAGAGAAATGTAAATATTTTCCTGTTTTGGAAGAGACCTGCGAAAACTTAATAGCTAAAGGTGCATCAAAAAAATCTATTTTGTTAGCATTTGGTGGCGGAACGGTCGGAAACTGCGTTGGTTTAGCGGCTGGCTTGATTTATCGTGGCATTCGCTTTATCGAAGTCCCGACAAGTATGACGGGGCAAACAGATAGTACACTCAGCAACAAACAAGCTATTAATGGTAAAACAGGTAAAAATCACTTTGGTCTTTACCATGCACCAATATTTATTTGGTCGGATACAAAATATCTAAAAACAGACCCAAGTAATTCACGACGCAGTGGCATAATTGAAGGCATTAAAAATGGATTTATTTCTGATGAGAATTTCCTAAATTATCTAGAAAGATCTCTTAATCCCGAAGTAAAATTTTCCGCCCAAGAATTGCATGAAATTGCATACAAAATAATTTTATCGAAATTGGAGATTCTCAAGCAAGATCCCAGTGAAAAAAATTATGGACTAATTCTTGAATATGGCCACACATTCGGCCATGGAATCGAGTGGCTAGAACAAGGCAGAATATCTCATGGAGAGGCTGTTTCGTTTGGTATGAAAATTGCAGCGGAACTTGGTAAAGAAATGGGGCTAATTTCACAAGCAGATGTAGAACGACATTATCATGTAATTGAAGAAAAGCTGGGGTTTAATAATCTTCTTCCTGAATATATAACTACTGAAAAGCTGATGGATGCGATGATTGCAGACAACAAAAAAACAGGGACAGAACTACGCTTTATCTTACTGGATAAAATCGGTCAATGTTATGATCCCGAAGGAGACCACCTAGTTACAGTTGATCAAAAACTGGTGCGACAAATTATTGAGAAGTACTTGCAATATGAGGCTCGAAAAAGAAATGCCAAAACTCGCGAATTGTCTATGACTGCTTAGGAAGCAATGCCATTTTTCTTAGTCCGCAAGTTTTAGCACCGAATTGAAAATATTTTCTGTAACCTAGCTTATCTCAAATTGTCAAATCTGAGGTGAGCTAGGTACAAGGTCAACTTCGGCAAGATAGCTTGACTACTTCCAAATTTTTGTAACTCTAATGTCATAAGTGGCAATTTGGAGTTATTGACCGCTCTTTTTAGATCAATAAACTGTTTGTGAAGAGATGAAGTTCTTGAAAACACCAAATAATCGTGGGACAAGCACATATCCCAGCAATGTTCATCATGATAGGAATCTCCAAATCGTCATTGCGGTCACATTGATAGCCGTTTTAGGTTCCAGTAGTATTGGACCAGCATTACCTGCACTAGCAGAAGATTTTAAAATTCCTCCTGAACAAATTGGATGGGTAATTACAGCATTTGTCATTCCGATCGCACTTGGGACTCCAGTGTCTGGGATATTAGCAGATCGCTTTGGACGGAAACAAGTTTTGGTGCCAGCACTATTGTTATTCGCAGTTGCTGGCGTTGCTTGTGCCTCTAGCTACAATTTCCGTACCTTGTTGGAAATGCGTTTTTTGCAAGGAATCGGTGCTGCTCCTTTAGAATCGCTGGCGCTAACATTAATCAGCGATCTTTATGCCGGGAAAGCACTAACATCAGCGATGGCATTCAATGGTAGCGCGATCGGTATTAGCTTAGCGTTATATCCACTGCTAACTGGAGGGTTAGCAACATTTGGATGGCGGTATCCTTTTCTCTTGTCATTAATTGCAATTCCGATAGGAATTTTAGTGCTACTTTTTCTCCAGATACCCGAGCTGCAAAAGAAATCAGACTCGTATTATCAAGATTATTTGCAAAAAATTTGGTGCAGTATTGACAACCGTCAAGTAATTGGATTGCTAATTGCTGTAGTTGCTTTATTTATTCTTTTATTTGGTGCCTATTTTACTTACATTCCTATTTTAGCAAGTGATACATTAGGAGCTTCCAATGTAGTAATTGGTATCATTCTAGCAAGCATGGCGCTATCAATGGCTTTTGTGTCTTCACAACTTGCACTATTCACCCAGTCACTTTCAGAGGTGATGCTAGTAAAAGTTTCTTTTATTGTCTATATGGTAGCGCTAATAATTACCCCTGCTTTGCATAATGTTTGGTTATTGCTGATTCCTAGCCTGTTGTTTGGAGCCGCACATGGCATGATTTTTCCTTCAACTCAAGCTTTGTTAGGTGGATTAGCACCACAAGAATATCGAGCTGGATTTATGGCAGTCAATGCTACAGCCTTGTCATTAGGACAAGCATTAGGACCAGTCTTAGCTGGAACAGCATTTAGTGTTTGGGGACTGCACGGGGTTTTTTATGTGAGTGCCTGTTTTTCTACTGTGGTATTTGGCTTAATGAATATACTTTTGCCCAAAATTCGTACCTCAATAAAATAAGTGTGCAAAGTATGCTTTTAGTCTTAGTCAGAAATTTTCGTGTTTTTTTTCAATCCAGTTGTCAATTTAATTAGTACTAAAAAATGAAAAGAAAAATTGGTGTAACTACGTGGAGTTTTGGTAACCTTGACCTGGCTGACATCGCCGATATAATTGCTGAAATTAAATTTGATGGGGTAGAACTTTTTGTAGATATTGACCGCATTTCCAGCCAATATGCTAGGGAAGTTTTTGCAGATAGAGATTTAGAAATTTATTCTCTTACTCCGGGCAACGTGGATTTAGCTGCTAACGACTCTAATATTAGAAATTTCGCTCTTGATTATTACAAAAGACTAATTGATTATGGTGCTGAATTAGGTCATCCAACTGTTACTTGCCATGAATATATTCAGCCCCAAATGGGAACTTATTTAGGCTCTATAGAATTATTGATAGAATCCTGTCAGCAGCTAGCTACTTATGCTCAGCAATTTAATATTAATTTAGGTTTTGAGCCACTGAATCGCTACTTATGCCGTTTTATTCTCAAAAGTACCAATGTTTTTTCTATGCTGAGTCAAATTAACGCCTCAAACATGACTATTATTTTGGATGCATTTCACATGAATCTTGAAGAAGAAGATCCAATCAAGGCAATAATTCAGTGTGGAAGTAAACTTAGCATATATCAAATATCTGATTCCAATAGAAAAGGAATTGGCTCTGGGCATATTGATTTTACTAAGCACCTTGCAGCTTTAGATAATATTCAATATGCTAACCCGATTATAGTTGAATGTGCCCACCCTCGACAAACTCCTGGATCTGTAGTTACAGGTAGCTTGGACGAAATAAAATCATATGTTACTACGAGCAAAAATTGGCTAACTGAAAATGCGATTTGAGATGCAATATTTACATTTCAATCTTTATCACACATGTTCTTAAGTATCATAACAACAGGGAAAATATGCATCCGATCTATCCAGATTTGAAAAACAAGCACGTCCTTATTACTGGTGGCTGCAATGGCATTGGAGAAGCTTTGACTCGTGCTTTTGCTCAACAGGGTTCTAATGTGACTATTCTTGATAAAGATCACAAGAAAGGCTTAATAGTAGCTCAAGAATGTGAACGGCTAGAAGGCAATGTTAGTTTCTACTCTGTAGACTTAACTAATACCTTAGCGCTGACAGAAATATTAGGTGAAATCAGAAAAGAAAAAAAAGTGGTCGATGTTTTAATAAATAATGCTGGGTACGATCCAAGATATCCGTTATTAGAGATGTCTGAAAAGCAATGGAACGACTTATTTCAACTGAATGTGGTGCATTACTTTGTGACTTGCCGCGAACTTTTACCGGACATGATCAAAGCTAGTCAAGGTAGTATTATTATGACCAGTTCTCACGTTGTCTGGGTTGCCAAACCAGAAATGATTGCCTACAATGCAACCAAAGCAGCAATTGTTGGGATGGTTCGTGGCTTGGCGGAAGCGGTGGGGAAACACCATATCCGAGTTAATGCCGTAGCTCCAGGTTGGACGATGACCGAAAGGCAAATCGAGCAATTGGTAACACCGGAAGCCAAACAAAAGAATTTATACGAACAGCAATCTATCCCCATCGAAATCACGCCAGATGATTTGGTTGGAACTTATTTATTTTTAGCTTCTGATACCTCGAAAGTAATTACTCGTCAAACAATAGTAGTAGATGCTGGATATGCCCAAAGCTAAAATTATTGGCATTGAGCAGACTTAATATGATTTACTGGAA